>JBJOHE010000466.1:0-4914 GCA_046047895.1 Planctomycetota bacterium
GCGTTGTAGCCGAAGGCCCAGAGCAGGTTCCAGCGGATCGTGCGGGACGTCGCCCGGGCGAGATCGACAAGCCAGGGAAGATTCGCCAGATCGTCGTCGAGCAGGCAGACGTCCGCCGACCAGCGGGAGATATCGGCCCCGCAGCCCAGGGCGATCCCGACATCGGCCGAGGCCAGGGCCGGCGCATCGTTGATCCCGTCGCCCACCATCGCCACGGCCTCCGATTCGCGAAGCTCGGCGATTGCCGTGAGCTTCGCGGTCGGCATCAGGCCGGCCCGCCAGGGCACACCAAAGCCGGCGGCAACCGCGGCCACCCGCTGCGGCTGGTCGCCGGAGAGCAGCATCACCCGGGCCCCACGCTGCTGGAGATCCGCCACGGCTGCCGCGGCGGCCGGCCGCACCTCTTCGGCGAGCCAGAAGGCGGCCACGGCGTCGCTGCCCACGGCGAGCAGGCATGAGCACGGCACCGACGGCTCGCTCCCTGATTTGGAAGCGGCCAGAACAGAAGGCTCGCCGGCCGCCTCTTCACCGGAATCGGTAGCGACGGCGATCCAGCGGGGACTCCCCAGCCGCACCACCACACCCCGCTCGGCCCACCGGCCTTCCACTCCGCAGCCGGGAATGCTCCGTACGTCATCCATGCCGACCGGCGACAGGCCCTGGTCGGCGGCGGCCGCTACGATCGCGGCACTCGCCTGGTGGGTCGATCCCCGGGCCACGCCCGCGGCGATGGCCAGGGCCTCCCGCTGGTCGACGGCGTCGATGCGGTCGAGCCGGCAGCCGGTCGTGAGCGTGCCCGTCTTGTCGAAGCAGAACCATCCGGCCCGCGTTAGCCGCTCGAAGGCGTCGCCGTCGCGAACGAGCACATGCCGCCGCATCGCCCGGCCGATCGCCGCCCAGAGCGCCAGCGGGGTGGCCAGCCCGAGCGCGCAGGGGCAGGAGACGACCACCACCGCCAGCCCGGCCAGCACGCCGGCGGCAAAGCCGGCCCGCCACCAGTGTGCAGCACAGGTCGCGAGGGCGACCAGCAGCACCAGCGGCAGAAACCAGGCGGCTACGCGGTCGGCCAGCCGCCGGGCCGCGCTCGATTCCACCGCGGCGGTCACCGCCGCGATCAGGGTCTCGAGGGTGCCGGCGCCGGGGGCCGCCGCCACCTCCACGACGAGTTCCCCGTCGAGGTTCGTGGTGCCGCTATGCACGGGGTCGCCGGCAGACTTCACCGCCGGCTCGCTCTCGCCGGTCACTGTCCGCTCATCGATCGCCGCGGTGCCGCTGCGAACGATGCCGTCGGTCGGCACATGCTCGCCCGGCAGCAGCCGAAGCTGGTCTCCCACGACGACATCCTCCAGGGCCACCTCCCGTTCCCCGGCCGCCGTCACCAGCCGCACCCGGTCGGGCAGCAGGGATTCGAGGTCGCGGAGCGCCGCGGTCGTCTGAAGCTTTCCCTGGGCCTCGAGCCACCGGCCGAGCGTGACGGCCAGAAGCACCATGCAGGCCACCTCGAAATAGACATGTCCCTCGCCCCGCCAGGTGGCGTAGGCCGAGACCCCAAAGGCGGCCGCCACCCCGACGACGAGCAGGAGATCGAGCGAGAGCCGACCCCGCCGCAGGTCGCCCAGACCGCTCTCAGCCAGCGGACCGCCCAGGAGCAAAACCACCGGCGCCGCGAAGAGGAGGCTCGCATGCCGGGCGAGCCCGTAAAGCGCCACGGCGGCCGCTCCACCCGCCTCGCCCTCGGCCTGCGACCAGAGCAAAAACGTGAACACCATCACGTTCATCGAAAAGAAGATCGCCACGCCCAGCCGGGTCATCAGCCAGCGGGCCTGGGCATCGGCCCCGCCGGCGGCGGTGATCGCGGAGGCAAACCGGCAGCCGGAGCAGCAGAACACCGGCTCGACGGCGGCCGCTCCGGCGACGGGCAGCCCGCAGTAGTGGCAGGCGGCGGCGGGGCGGTTCGGAATCATGGCACCGCCAGGGCAGCCTGGCTCACGGCCGCTGCAGGAGCTCCACCTGCATCGCCGGAAGGAGGAAGCGGATCGTGTAGGTGACGGCGAAGATCCAGAATCCGATCCAGATCGCCCGCACGTACCAGGGAATGTCGTTGCCGACGTAATCGTGATAACGATTTTCGGTGGCGGCGGTTCCCTCGGCAACGACCGGGCGGGAGGCGTCGGGCATGGGATAGCTCCTCGGGGAATGCGGTCAGCGGTGGCGGGCCCGGGTGGCTGCGTCGATCCGGGCCTCATTCTCCAGAAACTCGAACTTCGGCCGCTCGACGTCGCGGAACATCCCGTTCCAGGCCGCCCAGAGCAGCATGCAGAAGAAGCCGGCGCTGGCAAGGAGGTAGTTCATGATCGGGGCCACCGCGAATTCGCCGCCCCCGGTGCCGCGGTAGATATGGATGAACTCGACGAACTTCCCGAGGAAGCCGTACATGCTCGGGATCAGGATCAGGATCGCCATGGCGATCGTGATCCAGGCCTGCCGCCGGCCCATGCCGCCGCGGCCATGGCCACCTCCTGATCCGCCGCCATCCGCGGGCGGATCGCCCGATCCCCGTCGCTGAGACCGGCTGCGGGGCAGATCGATCGTGCCGCTACTCACCGGTCACCTCCGCAAGCTCTTCGTAATACGGGTATTCGGGGAGCCAGGATCCCAGCCACTGAACATAGGTGATCAGGGCGAGGCCCCGGCGGTTGGGCCGGTCGGGAGAGCCGTCGAAGAACCAGGGGTATTCCGGCATCGGCGATTGATTGGAGACCACGTTCGGCTTGTAGAAATGAACGGCATGCCAATCGTTGCCCCGCCGCCCCCCTTCGCGAGAGAGATCAGGGCCCACCCGCCGCGTGCCGAACATCACCGGCCGCTGGAGTTCATTGTCGTATTCGTGCGACTGCGACACCGGGCCATAGCGGAGTGATTCGTTGGAGACCGGCCGCACAAACTGGCTGTGGCAGTGCCAGCAGCCCTCGCCGATGTAGATCTGCCGGCCGAGCCGCAGCGCCTCGGCGCACCGCTCCGCCGTCGGCTCGCCGAACGCCGCCTTGAACTGCTCGGGCCACCGCTCCGCGAGATCCTGGAACTGCACGAGCACTCGTCGGTTCGGCGGCACCTTCCAGCCGTCGGGATCCTCGGGGTCGGGCACACCCGCCACGAGTTCCTCGGCCGTCAGTTCCGGCCGATCCTTGTACATGATCATCGGCACCACCCCGTTGCCGAGGAAGGCCAGCACGAAGAAGCCGACTCCGGCGATGAAGAAGACGCCCGCTTTGCTCTCGAACATGATCCGATTTTCCAGGAAGGGTTGGGGCCGGCCCGCGGCCTAAGCCGGCACCGCAGCACGAGCCGGCAGGGAGGCCCCGGCGGTCGATTCCGCCCCCCGCCAGGTCATCCAGAGGTTGTAGAGGAAGCAGAGGAGGCCGGCGAACATCGTCAGGCCGGCGAACACCCGCGTGATCCAGAAGGGCTGGGCGCCGATCGTCGAGACATCCCAGGGCTGGAGCGAGGCCCAGTAGTAGCCCTGGAACATGCCCGCGAGCGTGAGGTCGAGGAACATCACGAACAGCCCACCGGCCGAGAGCCAGTAGTGGTAGACGCAGAGCGTGTGGCTCCACCAGGGCCGTCGGAGGATCCGTGGAATCAGGTAGGTCATGATCCCGAACATCCAGAGGCTGAACACACCAAACATCACGAGATGGGCGTGGCCCACGACCCAGTCGGTGAAGTGGATCAGCTTCTGGAAGGTGAGCGTCACCTGCAGGGCGCACTGGAAGCAGGTGATGAAGTAGAAGACCATCCCCGTGTAGAAGTAGCGGATCGGCAGGTTCGTCACGAAGGCGCTGCCGCGTCCTGCCAGCGTGCCGAAGAAGTTGATCACCACCGTGGCCACGACCAGCTCGACGGCGATCGTCGAGATCACCGCCCCGTACTGCAGAAACATCGGGATCGGTGTGTAAAGGAAGTGGTGGATGCCCTGGAGCGGATAAAAGAAAGCCAGCCCCCAGAAGCCCACCAGCGACAGGCCGTGGCTCCAGACCGGCTTCTGCAGCAGGATCGGCACGAAGTAATACATCAGCCCCCAGCCGAGCGGCGTGACGAACAGGCCCACGAGGTCGTGGATGAACAGTCCGCCGATCGCGCCGGCGCTCGTGCCGCCGACCGTGTATTCCGGCAGCAGGTTGCCCATCGCGTAGGTGAGGAAGGTCCAGACGAAGGCGGCCATGAAGTACCAGAGGGCGACGTACATCGGGCCCTTGCTCTTGGCGATCGGCACCATGAAGTTGACCGCGACCAGGGCCAGGCCGAGCAGCGCCACCGGATCGATCCAGAAGGGCGTCTCGCCCCACTCCAGGCCCTGGGCTCCGAGGCTCACCGGCAGGTGCCACTCCTTGGCAAGATTCATCACCCAGGCCTGATCCTGGAGCGACGGGCCGAAGATGATGCCGACGGCGGTGGCCCCCACAATCACCTGCCAGGCCCAGAAGATGAACCAGTTCAGCGCTCGGCTGGCGACGGGATGGAAGGTCATCCGGGGCACCGCCCAATTGAGCGCTCCGAGGAACGCATTGGCCAGAAAGCCGTAGGCGACGGCGTTGGTGTGGATCATTCGCCAGCGGCCCGGGGAGAGCAGCTCGACTCCCTTGAGCGGATTCCAGTGGACCAGTTGCAGGGCCATCAGAATCCCGGCCAGCATCGACACCGTCAGAAACACGAGCCCGGCCACGAAGTGGGCCATCACGATCCGTTCGTCCACGAGATCGTCGTGGGCGGGAGCCGACAGGTCGGCGACCGGGGCGGCGGCGGCTTTCATGCGTTCTCCGTCTGCGGGCGATAGGGGCGGAACTCGCCCCAGGGATAGATCAGGGCCATTGTCCAGCCGAACACGAGGTGGGTCGCGACCGCCACCCACCAGGG
>JBJOHE010000467.1:0-3298 GCA_046047895.1 Planctomycetota bacterium
CAACTACCTGCCGGCCGCTCCCTCGGCGAGCGGCTTCGGCAGCGTGGCGGCGGTGCCTGAGCCGGCGAGCCTGCTGCTCGTCGCCGGCGGGATCGGCGGCCTGGCCCTGGCAGCTCGGCGGCGGCGGGGCTGATTCGTGATTGACTCCAGGAGGTTCTGAGGATGTCCGGCGAACCTGCGGCTTCCTCGGAACCCTGGGGTCGGTTCGAGGGCAACGTGGTGGCCCGCTGGGAGGATGACGGGCGGGAGATGACGCTCGTCGAACCCTTTGGCTATCGCGATCCGCGAGGGTTGGCATGGCTGGCACCGGGCGGCTCGGTCGTCAACGGGGCGAGCATCCCCCGGGCCTTTTGGTCGGTGATCGGGGGGCCCTTCGCCGGCCGATTCCGCAATGCCTCGGTGGTCCATGACGTGGCCTGCGTCGAGCGGGAGCGGCCCTGGCGGGCGGTGCATCGGATGTTTTACGAGGCCTGCCGCTGTGGCGGGGTGGGCGCCGTTCCGGCCAAGACGATGTACTACGCGGTGTTCCACTTCGGCCCCCGGTGGCAGGTGGGAGAACGGACGCTGATCGTGGCCGGCCAGCCCCACAAGGAGCGGGTGGTGATCGACGAGACGCCCGCCGCTCCGACCGCCGCCGAGGTGGAGGCTGTGGAGCGGTTCTTCGCCACGCATGACGTGGCGGCCGAGGACATCCCCACGCTGTCCATCACTCCAGTCGACCGGTAGTCCAGCCAGGATGCGTCGCTCCCTCCTCCTCAGGCCCACCCCCGCCGCCAGCCTTGCCGTCTGCCGGTCGCGGCTGCCCGCCGAGACCGTCGACTATGTGGCCGATCTGCTCGGCCGCCAGGCGATCGAGGTGCGGCTCGCGCGGCCGCGGCGGAGCCGGCTCGGTGACCATCGCTCGCCCGGCCGCGGCGTCTCGTTTCACCGCATCACGGTCAACGAAGACCTCAACCCTTACGCATTTCTCACCACGCTCCTCCATGAGATCGCCCACGCCTTCACCTGGGAGCGGCATCGTCGGATCGGCCGCCGGATCGCTCCCCATGGCCGGGAGTGGAAGGACGAATTCGGCCTGATCCTGCGGCCGGTGGTCGCCGCCCGCATCCTGCCGCAGGTGGTGGAAACGGCGCTGGCCCGGTATCTCGAAAACCCCGCGGCCCGCAGCTGCAGCGATCGCGGGCTCGTGCTGGCGCTGGCGGAGTTCGACGAGCAGCCGGGCGGCCGGATGCGGGTGGAGGATCTGCCCGCCGGCGCGGTCTTCCGCGCGGCCAACGGAACGCTGTTTCGGGCCGGGGCGATGGTCCGCAGCCGGCGGCAGTGTTTTCGAATTCCGGGGGGCAGCGAGTATCGTGTGCACGGGCTCCTCCTCGTGGAGCCGGTGACGACGGCTGCCGGCGGCCGCGCTGAATGAATCCCCTGCCGATTCCCCGACACGGAGATGATGCGATGCCTGGTTCGACCTGTCCGCTGACGGGGCCGGAGGTGGTGGATCGCTACTTCATGGAGCACCGGGCGAAGCTCCTCGATCTCGCCGCGTTTCTCGACCGGCTCGACCGGGCGGCCCCGCCTGCCGCCCGCGACGATGTGCGGATCCGCGGCCTACGCCGGGCGATCCCGCTGCTCCTCGACGAAGCCGGGGACCGCACCCGGCGGATCCTCGAGCTCTTGAGCGACCACTCCCGCGAGCCGATTGCGGCGGCCCCGTCGCAAGGAGCCCTCGGAGTCGATCCCGCCGCGAACTACTGACCCCACCGTCGCCTGCTGGCCGCCCGCCTGCCAAGAGCCCTCCCCGCCATGCCCTACATCGATCCCCACATCCACATGGTGAGCCGCACCACCGACGACTACGCCCGGATGGCGGAGGCCGGCTGTGTGGCCGTGACCGAGCCGGCCTTTTGGGCGGGCTTCGACCGCTCGTCGCCGGCGGGGTTTTTCGACTACTTCCGCCAGCTCACCGACACCGAGCCAAAGCGGGCCGCCCGCTACGGGATCGCCCACTACTGCTGGCTGTGCATCAATCCCAAGGAGGCCGAAGACGTCGGTTTCGCCCGCGAGGTGATGGCGCTCATCCCCGAGTTCCTCGACCGGCCGAATGTGCTCGGGATCGGCGAGATCGGGCTCAACAAGAACAGCCGCAACGAGCTGATGATCCTCGAGGAACAGATCGAGATCGCCCGTCGGTATGATCGGCTGATTCTCGTGCACACGCCCCATCTCGAGGACAAGCTCAAGGGCACGCGGCTGATTATCGACACCCTGAAGAATGCCGGCATCGATCCCGGCCGGGTGCTGATCGATCATGTCGAGGAGCACACCGTGGCACAGGTGCTCGACGCGGGCTTCTGGGCCGGCATGACGCTCTATCCCGACAGCAAGTGCACGCCCCAGCGGGCGGTCGACATCATCGAGTGTTACGGCCGCGAACGGATCTGGATCAACTCGGCCGGCGACTGGGGACCGAGCGATCCCCTCGCCGTGCCGAAATGCCATGTGGAGATGCGGCGGCGGGGTCATGCCGCCGACCTCGCTCGGAAGATCAGTCTGGAAAACCCTCTGGCCTTCCTCGGCCAGTGCCCGGGGTTTGTCCTGCCGCAACTGCCGGCCAGCGGCTCCTGAAGGCCCTGGACGGAGGCTGGTCGGGCCTCGCTATCGGCGGGCTCCGCCATCCTGGCCGGCAGCGGCGCTACGAAGGAGTTCCTCGCCTTCGCGGGCGACGCTCCCGGCGACGTTCTTCACCTTCTGCTTGTCGATCGAGATTTCGATCTGGCCGTTGGACTGGGAGATGTGGATCGCGCCGGCGACCACGAGGCCGCCGCAGACGATGCCGAGCAGGATCAGGGTGCGCATGTGCCGAGGCCCTCGGAGGAGCGGGCCCGACGCGGGCCCCGCCATGTGAAGGGACGATCGCAGCCCGGCACCGCCGGGGCAAGGCCGATTCCGGCCGGCCCTTATCGCCGAGCGCCGCGGGTCTGGGGCTTCGGCGTGGCCCGCTGATGCCGCCGGCGGACGCTGTTGCCGTAGACATGGAGCGGCCGGTAGGGCCGCTGGGTGATTGGCGTCGATTTGATCTCCTCGCGGCTCTCGCCGAAGGTGATGACGCGAGGGTCGAAACCGGTGCCGGCGGCGTCGACGGAGGCCGACGCGACGGCGGCAGCCAGGGTGGCTGCGAACGCGATCGTGCGCATGGGAATGGGTGTCTCGAAACGGGAACCGGCCGGCGAAGTCATCGGCCACGGCTGGCGGTGAGCGGCAGGTTTCCGGGGGCGGCCGCTGAAACCGGCGCGGCCGGCACCAG
>JBJOHE010000468.1:0-3090 GCA_046047895.1 Planctomycetota bacterium
CCCGCTCGTGCGGTTGCTCGGCGGCTGAGCCTCACCCGTCGGGCTCGATGCTTTCGATCAGCCGCGTGAGGCCCGTGGCGAGGGTGCGGCCGTCGACGACCGCTCGCTCCCAGAGCCGCCACAGGTCGGCAACTGCGCGGGGGCGGCGGCCGAGGAGCGCGAGGATCGTGCCTGCGCGACGGGCTCCTGATTGGGGCTCGATGAGCCGGCCCACATCGGCCGGCAATTCATCGTCGACGGCGTCCGACACCACCCGCAGCCCGTGACAGGGCAGGCCCGCGTCGGTCGCAACCGTCGCCACGGCGAGCGTCTCCATGTCGACGAGGCCGGCGCCGGTCTCGTGGGCGACCGCTTCCTTCTCAGACTGCGTGCGGATGATCCGGTCGAGGGTGACGAGCAGCGGCCGCGGGGCTGCGACTGGCCCGGCCCCAAGCGGCAGGGCGGCCCCGGCTGCTTCGCCGCGAACCGCCGCCGGCTCCACGAGCAGACCCCGCTGAAAAGCGGGATCCAGACCGCCGGCAAATCCGGCCGAGATCACCCGTCGCGGGCGGTGACCATCGAGGAGCAAACGCGTGGCCCTGGCCGCCCGCTCCCGGCCGACGCCCGCCACACACCAGGCCACCGACCGGCCGGTCAGGCTCCCGGCATGAAACTCGAGGCCGCCCCCTCGGGTCGTCACCGCATCGGTCACAAGCCGGGCGAAGGCGTCGGCCTCGATCGACAGCGCGAACACGATGCCCGCGGCGGCCCGCGGCTCGTTCATCGACGGCTCCCGGGCACGTTGCCGGTGTGGTCCGCCGGAGTGGGCAGGCGACGGGCGGTGTCGCGCCAGGCCGGCAGCCTCACGGTCACGCGGGTCCCCTGCTTGGGCGAACTGGCGATCGTGATCGAGCCCTGGCTCGCCTCCACGAACGACTTGCAGATCGCCAGCCCGAGGCCGCCGCTCCGATGGCCGGCGGAGCGGGTGCGGGCCAGGTCCACCTTGAAGAACCGATCGAACACCCGGTCGAGGTCGCACGGGGCGATGCCGGGGCCATCGTCCGTCACGGTGAGGATGCCGTCGTCGCCGGCGCCGGCCGCGACCCGCACCGTGACCGTGCCCCCGCGGGGAGTGAATCGCAACGCGTTGTCGAGCAGGTTTCCGATCACCTGCCGAACGCGGCTGGCGTCACTGGCCACGATCGGCTCGGCGGCCACTTCCAGGCGGAGCGTGATCTCCTGTTCCTCGGCGGCGCCCACGAACATTCCTACGGCCTGATCGGCGACCGTCGCCAGTGAAACAGGCTCGGCGGCCCGAGGGGCCGAAGCCTCGCTGCTCTCCGCGAGCAACAACAGATCGTTGGCGATCTTCGAGAGGTGGCGGGCGGCGTCGAGCACGTCCTCGAGCGTGTCGCGGTATTCATCCGAGGAACGATCCTGAGAGACGGCCACCTCGAGCGTGCTCTGCATCGCGGCCAGCGGACCGCGGAGTTCGTGGGCCGCGTCGGCCACGAATTGCTCCTGCCGTTCCACGTGCCCCGCCACCTCGTCGAGCAGCCGGTTGATCGTGAGCGAGAGCCGGTCGAGCTCGTCCTTCGAGCCGCTCACGGTGAGCCGGTCGCCCAGCCGCGTGGGGCGGAGCCGGTCGGCTGTCCGGAGGATGTCGGCCACCGGCCGGGTGGCCCGCACCGCTAGCCAGTAGCCGGCCAGCGGCGTGAGGAGCGAGAGCGCTACGCCCACCGGAATCAGGAGCCGCATCAGCGCCGCCACATTTTCGTCGAGATAGGCCGTCGACATCCCGATCCGCACATGGAAGGGGCGGCGGTCTGGGCCCTCGATCGCCAGCCGCACGTAGCGATAGGGCCCCACCTGCACGATGTTCTCCCGCCGGTCGGCCGCCGTGGGCGGGTAAGCGGCCACCTCGTCCGGGCAGAGTTCGCTTTTCCAGATCGTCTCGCCGTCACCCGTGAGCAGCTGGGTGAACCAGCCTCGCTCCGCGTGCCCGGCGGCCTTGCGTCGCATCTCGGCGACCACCGCGTCGATGTCGGGGTAGAGGTCGGTGATCGCGATCGCCACCTCGCGGACGGTGCCGCGGAGCACGGCGTCGGCCTCACGGGTGAGCGCCGAGCGAGCCCCGATCCTGACGGCCAAGAGCGCGGCGATCGTCATCAAGAGCACGACCGCCGTGTTCCAGAGCGTGAGCCGAGACCGCAGCGTGGTCCAGGCGTGGCGGTCAATCGATGGCCAACGCATAGCCCCGGCCTCGGATCGTCCGGATGTAGGACTGCTCGCGATCCTTGTCGATCTTCCCCCGGAGCCGATTGATGTGGACCTCGATCACGTTCGTCGGCCCGTCCCAGTCGAAGCCCCAGACATGCTCGCAGAGCATCTTCCGGGTGACGACCTGGCCGTGGAACCGCATCAGCAGCTCGAGGATGCTGAATTCGGTCGGCGTGAGATCGACCTTGCGTCCGGCCAGTGTCAGTCGCTGGTTGGCCAGGCTGAGGTGGAGTTCGCCCACCTCGAGATTCATTGTCGGCTTGTCGGCCGTGCGGCGATGCACCGCGTCGATCCGGGCCAGCAACTCGTCCATCGCAAAGGGCTTCACGAGATAATCGTCGGCTCCTGCCTCGAAGCCCTCGAGCTTGTCGGGCACGGTGCCCCGCGCGGTGAGCACGATCACGGGCGTCCGCACGCCCTGCGACCGCGCCGCCCGGAGCACATCGAGGCCCGGCACCTTCGGCAGCATCAGGTCGAGCACGACCAGGTCGCTGCCGAGAAACGTCTCGTCGCGGATCGCCGCCGCGCCGTCGGCCACCCAGTTGCATTCATGGCCCGCCTCCCGCACGGCCGTGCTCACGGCCCGGGCGATGAGCGGATCGTCTTCGATGATTGCGACCTGCATGGGGTTCACGTCCTTGGGGAAGGCGACCGGCGTGCCCGGCCTGACCTTTTGACCAGTCTACCGCCGTTCGGCTGCCGCCAGCGAATAGCACAAAACCGACAGGTGGGTGCCCCTGCTGAAGCCGGCCCCGGCGCGGAGTGCCGAAGGACGTCTTGGGCTCATCGGCCAGTGGCCGCAGGCTTGCAGCCTGCGGAATCCGGCCTCGA
>JBJOHE010000469.1:0-3755 GCA_046047895.1 Planctomycetota bacterium
ACCGGACGGAGTTTCTCTACCTCACGAGCCGGCGGGAGCCGACCGAGGAAGATCACTACGAGGCCTATGCGGCGGTGGTCACCGCCATGCAGGGCAAGCCGGTGGTGATCCGCACGCTCGACCTCGGCGCCGACAAGATGCTCACCGAGAGCACGCCCGAAGAAGAGCGGAACCCCTGCCTCGGCCTGCGGAGCATCCGGCTCTCGCTGCGGCAGCTGCCGATGTTCCGCACCCAGTTGCGGGCCATCTGCCGGGCCAGCGCCCTGGGCGACGTGCGGGTGATGTTTCCGCTCGTCTCCACGATCGTCGAACTGCGGCAGGCGCGGATGGTGCTTGCCGACGTGATGGAAGATCTCGCCGAGCACGGCATCGCGTTCAATCCCAAGATGCCCGTGGGCATGATGGTGGAGACGCCGGCTGCCGCGCTGATGCTCGACGCGTTCATCAAGGAGGTCGATTTTGTTTCGGTCGGCACCAACGACCTGATCCAGTACACGCTGGCGGTCGACCGGGGCAACAAGGAGGTTGCGGAACTGTACAACGCCTGTGATCCGGCGGTGCTGCGGCTGTTGCGCCGCTCGCTGGACGTGGCGGCCCAGGCCGGAGTTCCGGCCAATGTGTGTGGTCAGATGAGCGGCAGCGTGATGTTCACGCAGCTGCTTCTGGGGATGGGCCTGCGGCAGCTCAGCGTGCCGGCCAGCGCCATTCCGGAAGTCAAGCAGGCGTGCCGAAGCGTTTCGGTCGCCGATTGCCGCCTGATCGCCGAGAAGGCGCTGGCGATGGACGGGGCGCGGGAGGTCAAGGCCTACCTGCGCGACCAGCTCCGCCGCCTGCTCGCCCAGACAGTGGCCTAGCGCCACGCCGCCCGCTGGGGCGGAAGACAACGGAAGGAAAGCGGAATCATGAAGCAGGAAATGCTGATCAACGTGTCGCAGCCGGAGGAATGCCGGATCGCGATCATGGAAGACGGGGTGCTCGAGGAGCTGTATGTCGAGCGGACCAGCCAGGACAACTACGTCGGCAACATCTACAAGGGACGGATCGTCAACATCGAGCCCTCGATCCAGGCGGCCTTCGTCGACTTCGGCGTGGGCCGCAACGGCTTTCTCCATATCAGTGACGTGGAGCCGCAGTATTACCGGCAGGGCGGCCTTGATCCCGACAAGGCCTTCGACGCCGAGCCGGCCAAGACCGTCGAGGCCGAGGCCGAGGGGGGCGGCCAGCGGACGGCCACCCGCCGCAAGCCGCGGATCGGCGACCGGCCGCGGGTGAAGCCCCCGATCCAAGACATCCTCAAGCGGGGCGACGAGGTGCTCGTGCAGGTGATCAAGGAGGGCTTCGGCACCAAGGGGCCGACCCTCTCCACCTACATCTCGATTCCCGGCCGCTATCTCGTGCTGATGCCGCCGCTCGGCCGGGTGGGCATCTCCAAGAAGATCGACGACGAGCGGGATCGCCGCGTGCTCCGCGACATCATGCTCGACCTCAAGCCCCCGAAGGGAGTCGGCTTCGTGGTGCGGACGGCCGGCACCGAGCGGACGAAATCGGAGATGGCCCGCGACATGGCCTACCTCCTGCGGCTCTGGAAGAGCATCGTGCGGCGGATGCGGAAGTATTCGGCGCCGATCGACATCTACCAGGAAAGCGACATGATCATCCGCACGATCCGTGACATGTTCACGGAAGACGTGGGGCGGATCCTGATCGACGAGCCGGCCGCCTACGAGCGGGCCCGGGAATTCCTCGAGATGGTGATGCCCAAGTATGTGGAGCGGTTGCAGCTCTACGAGGGCAAGGAACCGCTCTTTCACCGCTACGGGCTCGAGGAGGAGATCGTGCGGATCCACCAGCGGAAGGTGCCGCTCAAGGGCGGCGGGTCGATCGTGATCGACCAGACCGAAGCCCTGGTGGCGATCGACGTCAACTCGGGCAGCTTCCGCACCGAGAAGAGCGCCGAGGAGAACGCCTATCAGATGAACCTGATCGCGGCCAAGGAGATCGCCCGCCAGCTGCGGCTGCGGGATCTCGGCGGCGTGATCGTCAACGACTTCATCGACATGCGGAAGGAGAAATACCGCCGCGGGGTCGAGAAGGCGCTCCACGAGGCGATGAAGCGGGACCGGGCCCGGACCAAGATCCTGCGGACGAGCCCCTTCGGCCTGGTGGAGATGACCAGACAGCGGATTCGGCCCTCGCTTCGCAAGAGCATCTTCCGCGACTGCCCCACCTGCCACGGCACGGGCACCGTGAAGACGCCGGAGAGCATGGCGATCGAGGTGATGCGGACGCTCCAGCTTTCCGCCACCCGGGATGAGGTGACCCGGGTGAACATCACCGTCCACGACGAGGTTGCGACATGGCTCAACAACCGCAAGCGACGGGAGATCACCCAGTTCGAGGACGAATCCCACATCCAGCTCCACGTCGACGGCAAGGAAGACGTGTCGCCGGAGCATTTGCTCTTCGAGGCCTGGGACGCCACCGGCCGGTCGGTACGATTTCCCTGACTCGCATCCGATGGAGATGGCTCACCGGCTCGGGGGCGGCAAAAGTCGCGTCGCGGGCGAGGATACGCCCCGATGCTCCGCGAGCGTTCGCCGACCCCCGAGCCTGCCCGTCCATGCTGGCTGTTCGTGGCCTGCGTTGGCTGAGCTGCGGTCTGGCGTGGCTGCTCGTGTTCACGGCGGCCTGGGCTGCCGCCGATGACCCGCGACCCTTCGGCGACGGGTTTCCGCAGCTCGATTCCTGGGCCGTGGGGGAGTGGTGGGCTGGACCTGGGGCCACGCCTGATCCAGAGGCGAGTCCGGCCCAGCGGCTGCCGTTTCGGCTCGACGTGCCCCGCAACGAGGTGGTGGCCTTCGCCGTCTACACCGTCGACGTGAAGCCCGACGGCCGGCCGGCCGTGCTCAAGCTGACCGCCCAACTGTTTCCGCTCAAGCCCGACGAGCCGCGGGAGGTCCGGCTCGAACTCGAGCGGGAAGGCAGGTGGGAGGAGGTGGCGACGGCCGAGGTGCTCTATCCCGGCTGGGACGCTCATTTCCGGATCGACGGCTGGGACGCAACGCGGGCGGTGCCCTACCGGGTGCGACACGGAGCCGAGGCTGTGTTTGAGGGGATCGTGCGGGCGGATCCGATCGACCACGACGCGATCACCGTGGCGGTGCTCTCCTGCAATTCCTCGCGGGAGCCTGGCGAGCGGGCAGAACTCGTGGCCGGGCTGAGGGCCGCCGATCCCGACCTGCTCTTCTTCTCCGGCGACCAGACCTACCGTCACACGCAGCACACCGTCGGCTGGATCGAATTTGGCCTGCAATTTCGAGACGTGCTCCGGGATCGGCCGACCGTCGCGATCCCCGACGACCACGACGTGGGCCACCCCAACCTCTGGGGCGAAGGGGGCGTGCGAGCTGCCCCCGACAAGAACGGGGCCGACGGCGGCTACATCTATCCGGCTGCTTACGTGAACATGGTGCAGCGGCAGCAGACCTGGCATCTTCCCGATCCGGTCGATCCTGAGCCGGTGGCCCAGGGGATCACCGTCTACTTCACTCGGCTCGTGCTCGGCGGCGTCGACTTTGCGATCCTCGAAGACCGGAAGTTCAAGACCGGCCCGCTGGGCACGATTCCCCGGATGGGGCCGCGGCCCGATCACATCCTCGATCCGGCCTACGACCGGCGGGCGATCGATCTGCCGGGCCTCGAATTGCTCGGCAAGCGGCAACTCGATTGGCTGGCCCGCTGGGCCGCCGATTGGC
>JBJOHE010000470.1:0-5258 GCA_046047895.1 Planctomycetota bacterium
CGGCGGAACTCGCCGGCCATCACGGCCGCTTCGAGGTCGCGATTGGTGGCGGCCACCACACGCACGTCCACCTGCACCCTGCTCGAGCCGCCGACTCGCTCGAAGGGATGGCCTTCGAGCACCCGGAGAAACTTGGCCTGAATGGCCGGGCTCATCTCCCCGATCTCATCGAGGATCAGCGTGCCCCCCTTGGCCGCCTCGAACTTGCCGATCTTCTTCTCGGTGGCGCCGGTGAAGGCACCTTTCTCGTGACCGAAGAGTTCGCTTTCGAGCAGCGTTTCCGACAGGGCGGCGCAGTTGAGGCAGATGCACGGCCCCTTGCGACGGTCGCTGGCCTCGTGGATCGCACGGGCCACGAGTTCCTTCCCTGAGCCGCTCTCGCCCCGCACGAGCACGGTGGCCTTCGTCGCCGCCACGCGGCCGATCTGTTCGAGGATGCCTCGCATCGCCGGGCTCGAGCCCACCATCTGGGTTTCCTGCCGGAGCCGCTGCCGCAGTTGTTCATTCTCGTCGGTCGTGGTGGCCAGCCGACTGGAGAGTGCCTCGCGAGTGGAGAGATTATCGATCGCCACGCCAAGGGCGTCGCAGACCGCCATCACGAACTCGAGGTCATCGGGGGTGGCTTCGCGGTCGATCCGGTCGAGTTCGAGCTGCATCACGCCGATCGGTCGGCCACGCGACCGAATCGGAGCGGAGATCGTCGCCACCGGCCCGCCCACCCGGCTGCCGTCGGCGGAGGCGTTGGCAAGCAGGGCTTCATCGGTGGAAAGCACCGTCGCCACCACCTGGGCAGGATAGGGCTGCGACCAGGGAACTGGCCGAGCCGCGACAGCGACGAGCGGAAGTCCCGGGCCAGCAGACTCTGATGGGTGGTCAAATCGGTCAGGGAGCAGCACCACGCCCCGATCGGCGGCCGTGTCGGCCAGGGCAGAGTCGAGCGCCAGCCTGGCCACTTCCGCAAGGTCGGCCGCCCGGCCGAGCGCGAATGCGAGGCGGCAGAGTTCGGCAGCCGCCCGGCCGACCCTTGGCTGCTCCGCTGCGGCTGCGCGGATGTCGTCGAGCAGCCGGCTCTGGGCTTGGCGGTGGGTGATGGAAGCGTGCCAGGCCGCAAGCTCGGCCGGCATCTCGCCCGTGGCTCCCAACTCCCCCGAGTTGGTACCGCGGGTCTCGCCAGTCTGGCCGCCGTCATCATGAAAGCGGATCTCCGACTCACCAATCTGAATCAGGTCGCCGCTGGTGAGCCGCTGTTCGCCGAAGACGGGCCTCCCAGCCAGGAGCGTGCCGTTGCGACTCTGCAGGTCTCGAACCATCCAGCCATCCGCGGCTGCGTAGACCTCGGCATGGGCCCGGCTCGCCCGCTCGTCATGGAGCACGATCCGGTTGGTCGGCGCCCGGCCCAGCGTCACCCGTTCCGAGGCAACCAAGGGCACGACCAGCCTGCCGCCGGCCGGGTCGCGGATCGTGAGGTGGGGGACGGATGGGGTTGAAGGCATGGACGAGAGGCGACCTCGGAGGTTCCGGGGCAGGGGGGAAACGCCGGTTTTGGGCGGGAGAAATGGGTTTGGCGCTGCCGGAGCCCCCGACTAGCATCTTCGCTATTCTCCGTCGCCTGTTTCCGCGTCGCAACGAGGCTTTTTCATGAATCTTGCCCGCACGCTGCTGCCCGCGTTCCTGATCGCCTGCGGGCTGGTCGTCACCGTGGCCGACCGGGCCGGGGCCCAGTTCTTCGGAGCGGTGGTTGGCGGTATCTCGATCGATGCCGATGGGATCGTCAACAACCTCGATCCCGCGGCTCTGCAGTCGCTCGCCGACGACCGCCGCGCGGCGCTCGGTACGGCCGGTGATGCGATCGACGCCGGCAAGCTGAGAAAAGTGTCGCTCGCCAAGCTCATTGCGGCGGTCGATGAATCGCTCGACAAGGGGGGCATGCTCCCGGCCGAGGCGCTCTTTCTCGGCGGCCTGCAGCGGGTGACCCATGTCTTCGTCGACCCCGACGGCCACGACATCATCCTGGCGGGGCCCGCCGAGCGGATCACGGTCGATGCCACCGGAACTGTGGTAGGAGCGACCAGCCGTCGCCCGCTCCTCCAGCTCGAAGACTTTGTCGTGGCCCTGCGGGCGATCGACGCGGCTCGGGCGGGGGGCATGCAGTGCTCGATCGACCCGACGCCCGCCGGCATCAAGCGGCTTCAGGCGTTCCTCTCGCGGCAGCGAACGATGGGTGATCCACAGACGGTCTTTCGCTCGATGGAAGAGGCCGTCGGGCCGCAGGCGGTGTCTGTTGGCGGGGTTCCTGCCGACAGCCGTTTCGCCCGGGTGCTCGTGGCGGCCGACTACCGCATGAAGCGGATCGGCATGGGGCTCGAGGAATCGGGCGTGGACGGGCTCCCGAGCTATCTGGCGCTTGTGCCGGCAGGCGGGCGGGCTTCCACGCTGCCGCGATTCTGGCTCGAGGCCGACTATGAGCCGCTCGCCCGCGACCCCGACGAACTCGCCTGGCGGATCAATGGCCGACAGATGAAGTGCCTGACCGAGAGCGACGTCGCCGGTCGCGAGGGCATCCGCCGCGGCGCGGCCAAGCCGGATCCGGTCGCGACGAAGTGGTGTGCCGCGATGACCAAGCACTACGATGCGGTCGCCGCTCAGCAGCCCGTGTTCGCCGAACTCACCAACTGCGTCGATCTCGCCGTGGTGGCCGCCCTGATTCAGGGCCGCCAACTGGCCGACCGGGCCGGGCTCAACCTGGGCCCGCTCGTCGATGCCGAGCGGTTGCCGCTCCCGACCTACGAGGTGCCCACGAGCGTGCCGACGGTGGCTTCCGGCCTCAAGAAGGGAAACACCTGGGTGCTCTCGGCGTCAGGCGGCGTGCAGTTTCAGCCCTGGCAGTTCGCGACGGCCGATCGGGAAGTGGCCGAGCTTCGAGACGAACGGCTGGCGGCCGTGTCGGGCCGGCCGGGCTCGGGCTGCCACTGGGATTGAGGCGAGGCTGCTTTGGCCCGACCCCACGGTGTCCCCGGACTGGCTCCGGGGCATCTATGAGCGGATGCGCTGCCCGTGTCTTAGCCCTGGGGCATTTGCGATGCCCGGGCTGGCCCAGGCGATCCGGCCGAGCGAGGCCGCCGCGGTAGGAAAGAATTCATCGACCCAGCCGGCCGCTGCGAGCCCTTGGAGATCGTCACCGGAGCAGGGAGGGGGCACGCTCTTGGCGAGGAGGATTTCCCGGCCGGTCGCTGCGGCGACAACGGCGGCGATCGAATCGCTCGTGGCATCCCATCCGTGAGGAACTCCGGAACCAGCCCCGCTGGTGGCGAGCCAGGTTCCTGCGTCGAGGATCGTGGGGCCGGTGGTGTCGGAATCGATGGTGGTGACGATCGGTAGGCCGAGGGCATCGGCCACGATTCGGGCTGTGAGCCGCATCGCCTCGATCGCAAGATCGTGCATCAGGGCCGGCGGCCGTCGGGCGGCGCGGTCGACCGCCCGCAGGCCGTCGACGACCGGGCCGCCGCCGACGACGATCACCGCAGCGGCGGTGACCGACCGGTGGGCCAGGGAGGTCAGGAGCGCGGTGATGTCGTCCGGCCACGTCGGCCGCGTGAGCAGGCTGCCCCCGAGTTTCACGATCCGGCCTCGGCTCTGGACGCTGCCGTGGCTGCCGCGAATGGTTCCCTCCTGCCAGCAGCCGTTCATGACAGCTCGCTCCGGGCGATACAGGCGAGGGCGAAGGCCGGTGCGGAGCGGGCATTCGCCGGCCCGATCGCGTCGGCCAGTGATTCGATCTCGGTCTGCCAGCCGGTCGTCGCCAGCGCCCGACGAGCCAGAACATCGCCATGGCCGGAAACCACGATCACGTCGGGTGCCCAGCCGGCGGCCCGAGCAACCTGCCGCAGGGCCCTCGTGATGAGGGTGGCCTGCCGGGCCGCGACGGCCTCGGCTGCGGTGGTCGCGTCGGCTGCGGTGAAGTCGGCCGGATCGAGGAGCATGGTGCGGGCGAGCCGGATGCGGGCTGCGGCGACGGTGGCCGGCCCGCCATCCGCGGTGTCGATGGCGGCCGCCACGTCCGCGAGCCCTCCGAGGGTCAGCCAGGCGTCGCGAGACTCGGCGAAGAGTTCACTCGCCACCGGCCGGCTCCGCCCCCGGTGCGGCAGTCGCCGCACGATCGCCGCCACGGCGGTGCGTTCCATGCCCGTATAGACGAGTTCGCCCGCCAGCATCCGGCCGGCATCATCGAAGGCCGTTGCCGCCACCCGCCCCCGATCGAACGGCACGATGTCGGTCGTCGTCGAGCCGATGTCGAGCAGCAGGCCCCGTCGGTCCGACGCCGCGCTCGCGGCCAATCGCGCCACGGCATGCCAATTCGAGGCTGCGGCGAGTCGCCAGGCGTCGATGGCCTCACCGGCGGCCACGATCCGGCCATCGGTGAGATAGATCCCGGGATCACCGGCCCCGGCCGCCCGCGCGGCCGCGACGAGCGACTCGGCGATGTGGGCCACGCCAGCGGCCCGCGATGGGTAACAGTCGCAGATCTCGCCGGTCATCGTGGCCACCACCCGCTCGGGCCGGCGGGCCGCCAGGATCTGCTCCAGAGCGGCTGGCAAGTCCCGCCACTGCTTCCAGAGGGGAAACCCAAGCGTGGCGGACCAGCCCCGGCCGTCCGCCGCCTTGAGATTCGCGCCGCCGATGTCGAAGGCCACGAGGTCGCAGGCGGCGGGCTCAGAGGAGGGCATCGGCGGGCAGTCGAAAAGGGTAGGGCAGAGGATGTGGCGCCGGATCGACGGCCGCCTGCGAAGCGAGGCGATCAAGCAGGCTCTCGCGGGCGGCGGCCGCATGGCCGACGAACGAGGTCGTCAGCCGGGGGTTCACTTCGAGCACCCGATCGCCGTGGCCATCCTCCCGCTCGCCGAGAATCATGTCCACTCCCACCCAGCCGCGGGCCGGCTCACCCGTCGCCTGTTCGATTGCCGCGACACTTCGCCGCGCGAGCCACTCGGCGCGATCCCGGCGTCGGGGGCAGGTCAGCGGTTCGCCGCCGAGGTAGCCTGGAGCATGCCCGGCGGAGAACTGCTGGATCATCGGGGGCAGGCAGTCGATTCGTCCGGCGGACACAAGGCAGGCGACACCGACCGGCAGCCCCGTCACGGCCGCCTCGATTCGGAGCGGATAGTCGCATGGAGGTGGAAACCGCTCGCCCGGCCCCACGCGAACAAGCCCGTCGCAGCCGACGCCGTCGATCCGCTTGCCGACGGCAGGCCGTAGGAAAG
>JBJOHE010000471.1:0-3916 GCA_046047895.1 Planctomycetota bacterium
GATCGGCCGGACATCGCCACCGCACCCAAGGGCACTCGAGTGGAAACTCTTCCCCCACCCGGGCCATGAGTTTCGCCCAGGCGATCCGGGAGGTGTCGTGAGATCGCGGTTGGTCGCATGAGTCACAGTACTCGCCGGTGGCATCTCGGCGTGCCGCATGAACATCGTTTCCATGTCCGCCGGTCGTGGCCTCGCGTTGCTTGCCGCCGTTGCCGGTCGCGAGTGCCGTAACGGCTTTTCGCAGCCGGTGATTCGGCGCAAACACCCCGTGGTAGCGATGCCGGTGCTTCCGCGGCGGCGGCGCGAGATCAGCGATGTTTATCCGAACAGAGTTCGCTGATTGGAGTGGCTTTTGACGAAATACATATCCATCAGCCCCTTTCCTTTCGCTGCGATTTGTCCGCGATGCACACAATGAAAATCATCGCGCACGCGTTGGTAGGTTGCCTCGCTGATGTTTACAAAGCCGGCTTCGCCGCTTGACTCAATGCGAGAAGCCGTGTTGACCGTATCGCCCCAGATGTCATAGGCAAACTTCTTCTTGCCCACGACCCCGGCAATCACAGGGCCCGTGTGAATACCGATTCGTATTTCAAAGCCGTCGTGGCCACTCGCCGCTCGCGATCGCTGATAGCGAAGCATAAAATCGCGAATCTCCAGTGCTGCGGACACCGCATCGCGAGCATGGGAGTGATTGGGCACCGGGATTCCACCTGCGCACATATAGGCGTCTCCGATCGTCTTGATTTTTTCAAGTCCGTGTCGAGTGACGATTGCATCAAATTCGATGAAGCACGTATGGATTTCCGCCACCAGCTCAGATGGTGAAAGCTTCTCGGCGATTTGTGTGAAGCCCTTGAAGTCCGTGAACAACACGGTCACTGCGTCAAAGTGCTTGGCAGCGGTCGCTCCGCTTTCCTTGATTTCTTTCGCGATCTCCCGAGGCAGAATGTTGTGCAGGAGATCGTCGCTCACCTCCTTCTCTTTCTCGATGGCGCTGTAGCTTTTCACCAAGGCGCAGGCCATGTTTCTGAACTTCTCGGCCAAAGCATTTGTCTCACGGATCCAGCTATCGGGAATATCGACGGGGGTTTTTTTCTCGACGTCTTCGGCAAGGCGACTACTTGCAAGCCCAAGGTCTTGCAGGGGGCGGGCCAGAATGTGAGTGGCGAGCACCGCCAGCAGGATCGTCACGACAGTCAGGCCACCGAGGATAAGAAAGGAGCGTCGATTGCGTTCCTGCAGTCGCACGATCAGAGGCTCCGCCTGTGCGGTGGTGACCAAGGCACTTCCCTGCATGAGGTCGGTTGCATCCGACCGCAGGACATACTTGGCTCGTTTCCACCAAATGAGCGTGGGCGCGTCAGCCCGCTCCGGCAGCCAGATCTCAAGTCCACCCTTCCCACGGAGCGTGGTGCCTAAGGACGACAGGTCGGGATTTCCAATCGTGGCTATCGTGTGGCCATTATTCGCTACGTATCGGATGCCAATGTCCTTTTCCAATGGCAGGCGATCGAGTGCGGCTTGGGCTGTGGCGTCTTGGTCGCCGGCTACCGATGCCGCCTTCGCGTAGCGGAGTTCTGATTTCACAAACGCCGCAGTGGTTTGGAGTTTGTCTGCGATTGAATCTTCCAGGTCGAGTCTGCTCAACCTGGTATCGATGGAAACGAGTACCACCCCGGGCACGAGGATGGCGAGCACGAGGATGGTGAACAGCAGTTCGGAGAACAACACATCGCGGCGTTTGCTGAACATCGGGAGGCTGATGAGGATCAGCGATGCCAGCGATGCATTGAGTATGCCGTTGACAAACTGCTTGAGGGCGACCAGTCCGCTCACCGAAATGGGCAGGCCAAGAAAGATCCAGAACAACGCCATGAGAAGGGGGCCGCCCAGAGCAAGCCAAAAGGCCGCGTCGGCCAACGCCAGATAGCGGAATCGGGGCGCCAGCAGCGCCACAAAGGTAGCTTCACACAGCAGGATGATGGCCGAATACGGCTGATCCCAAAGCACGATCGTGTAGAGCGCGCTTGGAATCGCTACCAGCACACCGAGGCGTCGGCCAAGCAACCGAATCCCCACGAACGTCGCAATGGATCCGAAAACCAGGTCGATGCCGAAAAACAGAGGCAGGCTGAAGTAGTTCCCGGCCAGCCCAAGAAGGGCCAGCAAGCACACGCCTGCAACAGGTACACCTTGGCCACCTGCAGTCTGGACGAAGGAGTGTGTACCGTTGGCTTCAGCCTGCGACATGGCATCCCGTAGAAAGAAAAAAGGAGAAGGATGTTAGGAGATTGGCCCGGTTAACGGACCTTTCGCTAGGGAGCCCGGGTGCTGGGGGACTGTAAGTCACGGGCCCGAACCTGCCGGGCCTTTTGCCGGCGGGATGTCAGAGTGGCTTAATCGCCCACTGCAAAGGATAGACGGTCAAAGGCACTTTCGTAAGCGACTCGCTGGTCGGGAAGATCTGGGCAGTCGGTGGCTGCTTCTTGTCGGGGGAGGCCGCTCTGCCCTACAACCCATCCCATGCCGTGCCTTTCCCGAGAAGCCACTGTCGCCGGTCAAGGTTTTTCCCGCTGGTGCGTGCCGCCGACTGCCATCGCCGTGCACCTGTGCATCGGCCAAGTGTATGGCTTTAGCGTCTTCAATAAACCGCTGGCCGCTGCCCTGGATGCCCCGGTGTCCAGTGTCAACTGGGCCTACCAGATCGCTCTCATGATGCTGGGCATCTCCGCCGCGGTGTTTGGCAAATGGGTCGAGCGGTCGGGCCCTCGCAAGACCATGGTCGCGGCCTGCCTGTTCTTTTGCGGCGGCCTGCTGCTGACAGCCCTCGGCGTCAAGCTGAAGATGCTCTGGCTCATTTTGTTCGGCTACGGATTTGTCGGTGGCATCGGCCTCGGCCTGGGTTACATCGCCCCGGTTTCAACCCTCGTGAAGTGGTTTCCCGACCGCCCGGGCATGGCCACCGGCATGGCTATCATGGGCTTCGGCGGCGGCGCCCTGGTGGGCTCGCCCTTGGCACAGGAACTGATGGCTTTCTTCAAGGCCCCTGAGCCAGCCTCCTCCCTGCTGACCCCACTCAAAACCGCGCTCAACGCGCTGGCAGGTGGTCCGGGAGAGGGTGCCATGCAGGCACTCACGGTCATGGCCCTGCTGTATGCCGGCCTGATGCTTTTTGGCGCTGCCCTGGTCCGCGTTCCCGCTGCCGGCTGGCAGCCGGAGGGGCATGTCCCGAAGCCGGCGAAGACCGGCGGCATGGTCACGACGGCCAGCGTTGCCGTCGACACGGCCTGGAAAACCCCGCAGTTCTGGCTGCTTTGGATTGTCTTGTGCATGAATGTCAGTGCCGGCATCGGCATCCTTGGCCGCGCTGCCGACATGTGCCAGGACATGTTCGGTGTTAGTGTCGCGATTGGCGCCGGCTTCACCGGCCTCCTCAGTCTGTTCAACATGGGAGGCCGCTTCGTCTGGTCGTCGATCTCGGACTTCACGGGCCGCAAGGCGGTCTACTGCCTCTACTTCCTGCTCGGCACCGTGCTGTATGCCCTGCTTCCCTACACCCAGCAGACGCAGAACCGCACCCTCTTCGTCGTCTGCACCGCCCTCATCATCAGCATGTACGGTGGCGGCTTCGCCACCATCCCTGCCTACCTGAAAGATCTCTTTGGCGCCTATCAGGTCGGCGCCATCCATGGCCGCCTGATCACCGCCTGGAGCATGGCGGCCGTCATCGGTCCCGGCCTGATCAACGGCCTCTACGACCGTCGGGTCGCCGCCGGCGTGCCGCGAGCCGAAGCCCACAACGACACCTTCACGCTGATGTGCGGCCTCCTGCTCGTCGGGCTCGTCGCCAATCTGCTCGTCCGTCCCGTGCATCCCAAGCACCACCTCGTGGAGGCCTCGTAAACGATGAAAG
>JBJOHE010000472.1:0-4182 GCA_046047895.1 Planctomycetota bacterium
CCAGTGGGAGTGAGGTTTGGGTGACGACTGATCCGTGCGACTCCGGCCCGATGCCTGCTTGGGTCGATGTTGTGAGCGCGGATTCCGCGCCGGCTGAGGAGCGAAAGCAATGACGGTTGTGCGAGCCTGGTCACTCCCCATCGTCGCGATGCTCGTCCTGGGCATGGCCGGCCTCTCGTCCGCCGGAGCGGTGGAGATCGTGCTCATCGGCGACTCGACCGTGAACGACGAAGGGGGTTGGGGGCCGGGGCTGGACGCCTGCCTGGACAAGGACGTGGTGCTCACCAACCTCGCGAAGAATGGCCGCAGCACGAAGAGCTTCATCGAGGAAGGGCTCTGGGAGCAGGCTCTGGCCGCCGGCGGCGATTACTACCTGATCCAATTCGGCCACAACGACGAACCGGGCAAGCCGGGCCGGTCGACCGAGATCGACGAATACCGCCGCAACCTGCTGCGGTATGTCGACGACGTGCGGGCAGCGAAGGCCGTGCCCGTGCTCGTGACCTCACTCGTGCGGCGGACGTTCACCGACGCCGGCCGGATCGAGTCGAGCCTCGACACGCGGGCGGAGATCGTGCGAGAGATCGCTCGCGGGAAGAAGGTCCCTCTCATCGAACTCCACGACCGGAGCCTCGCCCTCTGCGAATCGCTCGGACCCGAGGGCTGCGATGCCTTCAATCCCCGCAAGGCGGATGGCACGATCGATCGCACTCATGTCACGCCCGCCGCCGCCACGGCCGTCGGCCGGCTCGTAGCCGACGAGCTCCGCCGGGCCGTGCCGGAGTTGGAAACCAAGATCACCGTCGACGTGCCCCGCGACGGCTCGCCGCTCGACCCCGGGCTCGGCCACGAGGCCGTACTCCTGCGGGAATTCATCCTGCCGCGGTCCTGGCCGTCGCTCTCCTGCCACGCGAGCACGATCTGTGAGGCTGGGGCGGGCAGCCTTCTGGCGGCCTGGTTTGGCGGCACGGCCGAGCGAAATCCCGATGTCGAGATTTGGGTTGCCCGCAACGACGGTCGCGGCTGGAGCGAGCCGGAGCGAGTGATCGATGGCGTGCAGGCCGACGGCAGCCGGCAGCCCTGCTGGAATCCGGTGTTGTTTCAGGCTGCAGCCGATGGCCCGCTCTTGCTGTATGCGAAGGTGGGCCCGACTCCACGGGACTGGTGGGGCGTGGTACGGGAGAGCGCCGACGGCGGATTGACCTGGGGCCCGCTCCGTCGGCTGCCGGAGGGCGTGATCGGGCCGATCAAGAACAAGCCGCTCGTGCGGCCCGACGGCACCGTGATCGCGGGCGTGAGCACGGAGCACGACGGCTGGCGGGTGCACTTCGAGCGGTCGACTGACGGGGGACGCACATTCACCGCCGGCCCGCCGGTGAATGTCGCGCCTGGCACGAAGGCTGTTGCCCGGCCAGAGGGTGTCGCGGAGCATGATCTGATCGATGCGATCCAGCCCTCGCTGCTGGCGCTCGGCGGCGACCGGCTCCTGGCCGTGGGCCGCACGAAGCAGGGACGGATCTTCGAGGTCGAGAGCCTCGACGGCGGCGTCTCCTGGTGCCGGATGCGGCTCGGAAACCTGCCGATTCCGAGTTCCGGCACCGACGCTGTGACGCTCGCCGATGGCCGGCATCTGATTGTCTACAACCACACGAAGGGAGCTGCCCGCACGCCCCTGACCGTGGCGATGTCGGTCGACGGTCGAACCTGGCGGCCGGTCGTCGCCCTCGAAACGCTGGCTGGTTCGTTCGCCTATCCGGCTGTGATCCAGGCCGCCGACGGCCTGGTCCACGTCACCTACACCTGGAACCGGGAAACGATCGCCCACGCGGTGATCGATCCGGCGAAGCTGCCATCGACAGAGGAGCTCCAGGCCACTCGGACGCAGGGGCGGCATGCACGCCCGGCGGTTCCGAGCATGGGGGCGAGCCCGGCTGACGAGTCCGCCCGGGGTCCGTCGCTACGCGGAGTCCTTCGCGTGGAACTCAACGGCGACAACGGCCGACGTGACGTGCTCACCCGCGGCTGGACCGACTGGCGGGTGCCCGACGGCGAGGCGGCGACCACGACGATCGGCGGCCTGACGTTTCGCTTGCGGGCCATCGGCGACGGGGCGAAGCTCGCGGCGGGCTGGTGGACCCGCGGCTTCGACTTCGGCGCTACGCTCGCCTCCGATGGCATCCAGGTGGCTGGGCCCGGTGCGGCAATCGAACTGGTGATCGAGGGGCTCCCGCCTGGGCCTCACTCGCTCACCACCTGGCACGCGGCGTGGGCGGCGCCGCAGCCGTCCGAGTTCACAATGACCATTGACGGGAAACCGGTGGCGGCCGGGCTCGCTCCCGCGCACCGGGTGGAGCACGACGACGAGGCGACCGCCGTTCACGCCGAGTTTGTGGCCAGGGCCGGCGAACCGGTCGTCGTGCGGATGACGGCGGATCGCACGGCCACCGAGGCCGCCGTCTTTCTCAATGGCTTCGCGATCGACGCAGCCGATCTGCGGACCCAGGTCCGCCGACCAGTTCCGGCTGACGGCGACGAGCATGCCGCGGAGCAGCCACAACTCCGCTGGCTGGCCCCTCCCGACGCGGTCGGGTTCGACGTCTATCTCGGCACCGATGCCGCCGCCGTCGTCGCGGCCCGGCCCGGGTCGCGCGAACATCTCGGCCACACCGATGCAGCGACCTTCGTGGCAAAGCCCGCCACGCTGGCCGCCCGCCGCGACCGACAGGACCCGAATCTCGATTGGTTCTGGCGGGTCGATGCCACCGACGCCGCCGGGCGGGTCGCAGCCGGTCCGGTCTGGAGGTTTCGGCTCGGTCTGCCCGGTTTCACCGGCGCCGAGGGCTACGGTCGGCTTGCGGCCGGTGGCCGTGGTGGCCGCACGATTGCCGTCACGAATCTCGACGATGCCGGCCCCGGCTCACTGCGGGCGGCGATCGAGGCGACGGGCCCGCGGACGATCGTGTTTCGCGTGGGGGGCACGATCCGGCTGGAGAGCAAGCTGATCGTGAAGAACCCATACGTGACGATCGCCGGACAGACGGCCCCCGGCGATGGCATCTGCGTGCGGGGCTACACGTTCGGCTGTCTCGGGGCGCACGACGTGATCCTCCGTCACGTGCGGATCCGCGTGGGCGATGAATCGGGGGAGACCCAGGACGGCACCGGCCTGGCCAGCTGCGATCATTCGATCATCGACCACTGTTCGGTGAGCTGGTCGATCGACGAGGGGGTGAGTTCACGGGGCGGCAAAAACATCACGGTGCAACGGTGCCTCGTGAGCGAGGCCCTCAACATCGCCAACCATCGCAAGTATCAGCCGGGCAAGGGCCACTCCTTTGCCGGCAGCATCTCAGGCGACATCGGCAGCTTTCACCACAACCTGCTGGCCCACTGCGCCGGCCGGAACTGGAGCCTGGCCGGCGGCCTCACCCGCGGCCAGAAGTTTGCCGGCCGGCTCGAGATCCGCAACAACGTGGTCTACAACTGGGAGAGCCGCACGACCGACGGGGGTGTCAAGGCGCTCGACTTCGTGGGCAACTGCTACATCCCTGGCCCGGCGACCCGGGTGTTCCACCTCGTGAAGCCCGATACCGGCACCCCCGAGGATCCGCAGCAGTATTTCATTGCGGGGAACCGGATGGAGGGGCGGCCGCAGTATGACGCCGACAACTGGGCGGCCGGCGGGGTGGTAGTGAAGGAAGACGCCCTGCCCTGGATCAAACTCACGGAGCCCTTCTGCCCGTCGCTGATCACCGAGCACTCGGCCGCCGCCGCCTATGCAAGCGTGATGGCAGACGTGGGGGCGAACCTCCCTCGGCTCGATGCCCACGACGCGCGGATCCTCCGCGAGGTGGCCGCCCGCACGGTGTCGTTCAAGGGTAGTCGGGGCGGACTCCCGGGGATCATCGACACGCAGGCCGACGTCGGCGGCTGGCCGGAGCTGCGATCGGGGGCCGCCCCTGTCGACACCGACGGCGACGGGATGCCCGACGCCTGGGAGCGATCCCACCGGCTCGATCCGGCTGATCCGGCTGACGCCAACGGCATTCCCGCCGGCTCCGATTGGACGAACCTCGAGGTCTATTTGGATCAACTGGCAACTGGGGGCGAGGGCCGCCATCCATGACGTGCTGCGGTCGCCCCTGTCTCACCAATAGAAGCCCCGGACGCGAGTCCGGGGAC
>JBJOHE010000473.1:0-3481 GCA_046047895.1 Planctomycetota bacterium
GTGGGGATTTGCCGCAAGACCATCGCGACGGTGCCACGCTGCTTGAAAATGCTGACGCGGAACCGGGCGAGATCCTTGAAGGCGAAGCCGAAGTCGCTGCCCCCCTTCTCGGCCAACTCGGCCTGGCACCGCTCGGGAGTGATCGCCTTCATGAGCGCGTTGGTGTCGTCGCCGGTGAGCACCTTCGTCTTCTGAGGCCGCATCGCCCCGTCGACGCGAAACACGGGGGGCAGGCCGGTGGTGATGTGGATGTCGCTCACGCCCCCCTTCACCGCCGCCATCAGGAGCTTGTCGATCTGGATCGTGCCCTCGGCCGCCTTGGGCATCGCGAAGGCGTCACCGCCAGGGCTGCCCCCCTTTTCTTCGGCCGGCGCGTCATCTTGGACATCGAGCAGCAGGTCTTCCTCTTCGGGGGCCGGGCCCACCGGCTTCCGGAGGATCAGCACCTTCGTGCCCTGCACATCGACGAGTGCCGCCGTCGACTCGCCGAGTGACGAGGAGAACGTGAAATTCGCCGGATCGGCACCGGCTGGCATCACCGCGGCCGCCAGCGCCGCCACCGCTTCGGCCGACAGCGGCTGCGACTTCACCGGCTTCATGCTGCCGTCGATCCGGAGCATCGGCGCGGCACCCGCCGAGAGCCGCATTTCGCTGGCCCCATGATCGACCATCAGCCGGAGGAGTTTCTCCACCTGCTGGACGTGCGCGGGATTGGCGGCGGGAGCGGTCATCTGGCAGGGGCCTCTCGGACGAAGGGCGAACCGGACCCAGGCGGATTCCACCCTCCCGGACTCCCTCTATTGTGCCGCGGAAAACGGCCGGCGAACAGTTCCCCGCGGGCGAACGAAGCAGAAGCCCGAGGAGCCGAACGGGAGAGAGCAGGGGCCCGGTTCACAGCAGAATGCTTTCGAGCAGGCGGGCAGGCCCCTGACAGCCGCCGACCGCACATCACCATTATGCACTCCAGGCAGCTCAAAGGCAAAGGGCAGAGTGAGACTGGACAAGCCTTGCCCGATGGTCCGGAGGGGACGACTTTGGCATTTCAGCCCGCGGCCGCAGGCTTGAAGACTGCGGAATCCTCGCGGTTTGCCGCACCGAGGGTTTGCCAGGAACGAGGCCGCCTTGGGCAGACTGAAAGTTTGCCCCCACGATCCACCGCCGCCTACTCGGCCTTCTTCGACACGCGGAACACCTCGTCGAGGGTGGTGATCCCGCGGAGGGCCTTGGCCACACCGTCTTCAAACATCACCCGCATCCCCTGGCCTACGGCCGCCCGGCGGATTTCCTGGGTGGCTGCCCCCTGGAAAGCCAGTTCCCGGATCTTGTTGTTCATGATCATCAGTTCGAAGATGCCGAGCCGGCCCTTGTAGCCCGACTTTTGGCAGTGGGCACAGCCCCGGCCCTTCATGAAGGTCGCCCCCTGGAGCATCTCGGGCGTGATGCCGGCAGCCTCGATCTGGGTGTCGAGCGGCTGGTGGGGCTGCTTGCACTTGGGACAGTTCACGCGGACGAGCCGCTGGGCCAAGACCGCGATCACGCTCGAGGCCACGAGGTAGGCCGGCACCCCCATGTCGATCATCCGGGTGACCGCGCCAGGGGCGTCGTTGGTGTGGAGCGTGCTGAACACCAAGTGGCCCGTGAGCGAGGCCTGGATGCCCATCTGGGCCGTCTCCGTGTCCCGCATCTCGCCCACGAGGATCACGTTGGGCGCCTGGCGGAGCATCGCCCGGATCACGCGGGCGAAGTCGAGCCCGATCTGGTGCCTGATCTCCACCTGGTTGATGCCGGCCAGGTAATACTCCACCGGGTCTTCGGCGGTGATGATCTTGGTGTCGGGCCGGTTGAGCTCGTTAAGCGAGGCGTAGAGAGTGGTGGTCTTGCCGGAGCCCGTGGGCCCCGTCACGAGGATGATGCCGTTGGGCCGGCGGATCAGGTTTTTGAACTGCCGGAAGTCATTTTCCGAGAGGCCGAGCTGGCGGATACCGACCTTGATGTTGTCTTTGTCGAGAATCCGCATCACCACGCTCTGGCCGTGGTTCGTGGGCAGCACGCTCACGCGGAGATCGTAATCCTTGCCGTCGGCTGAGAGCTTGATCCGGCCGTCTTGGGGCCGCCGTCGCTCGGCGATGTCGAGCTTCGAGAGGATCTTGATGCGGGAGAGGATCGCTCCCAGCAGCCGGCGGGGCGGGTTGTCTCGCTCCACGAGCCGGCCGTCGATCCGGTAGCGGATCCGGATCCGATCCTCGAAGGGCTCGATGTGGATGTCGCTCGCCCGCAGCTGCACCGCCTCGGTGATGATCAGGTTGACGAGCTTGACCACCGGCGAGTCCGACTGATCGTCTTCCTCCGCCCCCGCCTCCTGCTCGATCGCCGTCTCGGTGAAGTCGATGGCGGTGTCGGTGAATTCCTGGAGCATCGAGTCGGCGCTCTCGCCGTCGGAGAGGCCGTAATGCCGGTTGATCGCCTCCACGATCTGCTCGCGGGGGGCGATCGCCATCTCGATGTCGCGGTTGAGGATGAAGCGGAGCTTCTCCTGGGCGTCCATGTCGGAGGGGTCGCAGGTGGCGATCCGGAGCGTGCCTCCGAGATCGGCGAGCGGGAAGATTGTGTTTTCCCGGGCCACGCTCTCGGGCAGCTTGCCCGTCACGTCTTCCTCGACCTCGATTCCGGCGAGGTCGACAAACGGCAGCCGGTAGGCCTTGGCCAGGGCCTTCATCACCCTCTCGCCCGGGGCGTAGCCGAGCCGCACCACCTCGTCTTGCACCTTCTTGCCCGACGAACTCGCCATCCGCACGGCTTCGGCGAGCTGCTCGGCGGAGATCACTCCCTCGGAGACGAGGATGGTGGAAAAGGCGTCCATGGAGATGCTGGCCGGGTGCGGGGGGCTGAGCGGGGCGGAAGGGGTGCGGAGAGCGTCAGACCGGCTGGTCGAGCGGGGCCGGCTCTTCGAGGAAGGTATCGGCGTGTTCGTAGCCCGGAGCGCACGTGCAGAGGAAGACAAGCTCGGTCGCGCCGGTATTGCGGATCGTATGCCGGGCTCCGGGCGGGATCGCGATCGCATCGCCCGGGCCGACGGGGCGGGTTTCATCCCCCAGGGTCATGTCGCCCGAGCCGGAGAGGATGTAATAGATCTCCTCCGTGACGGCGTGGTGGTGGGGTACGGTGGCCCCGCCGACGGCCAGGCGGGCCTCGGCCAGGCTCTGCTGACGGATGCAGGAATTCCGATGGGCCATGAGTTCGCGGATCGTCGAGCCGTCGACGGTCGTGAAGGGGACGGTGTCGCGATGATTGACGATGTCCATTCCCACCTGTCCACCTTGGTCTAACCGGATCGTCTGAGTCCACCCAGATCGGCCGCCGACCGCCGCGAATTCCGCAGCCCGAGCCGCCTGCGGGACCGTCCGCCCCGGTTTATTTAGGATACCAGACGACCGTGAAAGTGCAGCACGGCTGGGGCGATGGACCGGCTCTCCCAGGCTGG
>JBJOHE010000474.1:0-2595 GCA_046047895.1 Planctomycetota bacterium
GCCGATCGAGCGACTTGAGCCGCAGCACCAACTCGAGCACGGGCCCGACCGGCACGGCCTGATCGTCGAGCGTGTGCCAGATGAAGAGCGGTGGCATTCCGGCATGGGCCGCGAGTTCGCCTGAAAGCGAACGGGCCAGCTCCGCGTCGGGCGACTCGCCCAGAAGGTTCTTCCGCGAACCGCGGTGGGTCTTGTCGGGCTGCATGCTGACAACCGGATAGCAGAGCACGCCCAGATCAGGCCGCGAGGAGGCGCGGTCGATCGGGTCGGCCGCCTCGGCGGCGCCGTCGTCGCCCTTGAGGCAGGCGGTGAGGGCCAGGTGGCCGCCGGCCGACGAGCCCATCACGCCGACCCGCTCTGGATCGACACCGTATCGCTCGGCCTCGTGTCGAACCAGCCGGATCGCCCGGGCCACGTCGCCGAGCATGACGGGATGCCGATAGCCCTTGCTGCCGAGCCGATAGCGGAGCACGAAGCCGGAGATGCCCTGCGAGTTGAGCCAGCGGGCGTAGTCGCTGCCCTCGTGATCGGCTAGACCGCCGTAGCCGCCGCCCGGGCAGATGACGATGGCCGGCGCGCCGGTAGCCGCTTCAGGAGCCGGCCACCAGAAGAGCACGGGCACATCCTGGTCGGCGGCGCCGAGTGCCCCAGGGGCGTCGCCCTCCCAGAGCCGGATCGTCTCTGCCGGGGCGGCGGCCGGCAGCTCCACGACTGCGGTTGGTGAGTCGGCGGCCCAGGCCGATCCGAGACAGCCCAGCGCCAGGCAGACGGCGATCAGGTTTCGCATCATCTTCACTCCATGCCCTCCGGGAAGCGGGGCTGGCAACGCCAGCCGACTGCGACCGCATGATACGAGATCGCGAGACGACTGCCCGTCAGGGTTTTCGCTTCAGAAGCTGCTGGATGCCGAGCGGATCGGCAGGGTCGAGTTCGCTGAGCCGCCTGCCAACGTCGGCCGCCATCTGCCGGCGACCGGTTTCCAGGAGACAGTGCACCAGTCCCTTGGCCGCCTCGAAAAATGGACGGTTGCCCGCAAGCGAGTGTGGCACCGGCCGGGGGCTGCCGGCGGCGTCGATCGCCCGGAGGCAGAGTTCATAGGGTCGGCCGAAGTGGCCGCGGGCGAGCTTCGGGTCGCCCTCCTCGAGCGCGATCAGCCCGAGGCTTACATGGGCCTCGAGGAAGTCGGGGCATTCGGAGAGCAGCCAGATGAGCTCGTCTCGGGCGATCTCGACCTCGCCCGCGGCCATCATGGCCTCGACCTCCTCCAGGTCTTCCCGCCGACGGCGGGCACACCGGGGCTGCACGAGTTCCCAGGCGGCCCCGTCGGCCGTGTCCCGCCGGGTGAGCGTGATCCGCTCCCGGGCGGCGGCTTTCTTCCGCGGCCCGCGAGAGGAGGAACGGGAGTCGTCGTTCGCGGCGGCCATGATCGGCGGAGGCTGGGCCCGGAGAGGCGATCGTCGCGGCTACACTTCCGCAGCGACACAACCTGTTGGAATCGAGACGCGATGGCATTGCAAGGGGCGGCCGGCAAACGAGGGATCGGTCGCCGCCGCCAGCCGGCTTCCACCGCGGCAACGGCCCTGGCCGAGCCCGGCGGGATCGCCCGCCCGCTGCTGGCCTGGTATCGCCGCACGAAGCGAGACCTCCCCTGGCGGGAGAGCCCCGACCCCTACCGTGTCTGGGTCAGCGAGATCATGCTGCAGCAGACCCAGGTGGAGCGGGTCAAGGAGTTCTTCACGAGGTTCCTCGCCCGCTTCCCCACCGTGCATTCGCTCGCGCGGGCTCCGGAGCAGGAGGTGCTCCGGCTCTGGGAAGGCCTCGGCTATTACCGCCGGGCCCGCCAACTGCACGCGGCCGCCAAGCAGATCGTGGCCGAACACGGCGGCGAGTTTCCCGGCACAGCCGCAGGCCTGCAATCGCTTCCCGGCATCGGTCGCTACACCGCGGGCGCGATCGCCTCGATCGCCTTCGGGGCTCGTGAGCCGATCCTCGAGGCCAACAGCCGCCGCGTGTTCGCCCGGCTGGTCGGCCACGCTCAGCCCGTAGGTGGTTCCGGCGACGAGCCGCTCTGGCAGGTGGCGGAAACGCTCGTGCCCGCTCGCGACCCGGGCCTCTTCAACCAGGCGGTGATGGACCTCGGCGCCATCCTCTGCACCCCGACCAGGCCGCTGTGCGACCGCTGTCCACTTGCGACCGCCTGCATGGCCCACCAGACCGGCCGCACCGCCGAGATCCCGGTCGCGACTCCGCGGCGGGCCACGAAGCTCGTCCGCGAGACGGCGGTGGTGATCCGCCACGGCGAACGCGTGGTGGTGGAACAGCGACCGGCCGGGGCGTGGTGGGAAGGACTCTGGGATTTCCCGCTGGCGGCAGCCGGCGAGAAGGCAGCCCCGGGCGACCGGCGGCTGGGCCCCGTCTCCTACACCGTCACCCACCACCGGATCACCCGCCGGGTCATCGAGCGGCGGGTGTCTCGGGCCCCTTCCCTGGGCCGCGGCCGCCGGCTGGTCGCGATCGCAAAACTCGACGGGCTTGCGATGACCGCCCCCGGCCGCCGGATCGCCCGGCTCTTGGCGAAAGATCACTGATTTGCCC
>JBJOHE010000475.1:0-4905 GCA_046047895.1 Planctomycetota bacterium
ACGCGTGAGAGGATCTGGCCCGCCAGGGTCGTCCGGGCGGCGGGCGTGCTCACGTCGGGCGGGCTGCCGCCGTTGAACAGCGAGGAGATCGCGGCCCAGGTGATCGAGTTGCCGCCCCCGATCTCCGCCGTCTTGCCCACGGCCCGCGGCCCGCTCATCGTCAGCCCGCTCCGCTGGGCCGCCGAGATGTCGCCGATCACCGCATAGTCGCTGAAGAACTGCCCGGCCTGCGAGAGCGTGGCGATGTCCTGGGCGACCGTCGCGGCATCTCCGTCGAGAAAGTAGACAAATGCATTGTCACTGCCCCGGCCCGCGGGCATGCCCGCGAGGGCGACGGCCAGGAGGCCGGCAACCGTCAGCCCCGCGCCCGCAGCGGGATGCAACAGACCATGGATCACGAATCATCTCCTCGGTTGAAACAATCTGGACAAGATTCGACTTTCCGCGAGCCCGGAAGGGGCTGCCGGTGTCCTCGAGCGAGCTGTGGAAGCAAGCGAAGCCATGGATGGCGAAGCGCAGCGGACACGCAGTGAACGGAGGCCTGGAGCATTTGTCCATGGTAACCGAGCCGCGTGGGAAACCGAGCGGAGCGAGGATTGCGAAGCGAGGTTTCCTTCGAGTGAGTGGAGGGCCGGGCACCGATCCGCCGCGCGGATTGGTCGGCCCGAAGCGCACGTCCGGCGAAACGGCACGGACCACCACGACCCGAAGTTGGCGTCGCCTTAGCAACGAAGCCGTCCGGAATCGGGCAGGCTACAAGCCTGCCCCCACGGGCACATGGGCCGGCAGCCTTGGATGGTCGTGCCAGGCAGAAGGTGTTGGGCGCGAAGACCCGTGGCCGCAGGCTTGCAGCCTGCGGAATCCGACATCGACCACGACACCGAGGAACGCCCGTGATCGGTCGCGGCCCCCGCTCACTTGGCAGGCTGCCGTTCCACTGTTACCAGGCCGACGTCGATGAATTGGCCGCCGCCGGTCTGGTGGCAGTGCACGGCCATGACGTTCCCGACGGGTTTCAGGACCGCCCGAGCCTCGGCCGAAATCGCGACCGGCTGGTAGGCCGTGGTGTAGCCCGCCAGGCGGCAGGCGAGCACGCCGTTGAGATAGACCTCCACGTCTTCGTCGTGGTGCATCAGGAGCGACACGGCCGGGATCGCCTCGGCCGGCAGGTCGAAGGATCGCCTCAGCCAGATGTCGCCGGTCCGCCACGGGGTGCCCACCACGGCCCCTGGAGTGTCGGCCACGCCGAAGCCCGACGGCCCGCGACTCCAGTCCGAGTCATCAAAGGCCGAGCGGCTCCAGCCATCGGTCGGCCGGTCGAAGGTATACCGCCATTCGGCCGGTGCCTCCGAAGCTGCGGCCACGATCGTGGTGATCTTCGGGGGCTTCGGCAGCGGCGCATAGCCGGCGGCCCGGGTTGTGTCGCGAGCGGCCCACTTCCGCCAAAGGGCCGCGTCGTAGAGCGGCTGGAGAAACACGCCCCCTACCACGGGCCGCGCGGTGAACCCGACACGGCGGCCCGTGTCGGTCTGATACCAGTCGGTCAGCGGCACCCGATCGGGCGTCTCACGGAGAAACCGGTGGACGGGAGCCACGAGCGCCTCGAAGTCGGCACGATCCTGCGTGAGCGTGGCGGTCCACAGGATCCAGTCGAGCTTGGTGTAGACGTTGCGATTGTCGAGCGGCAGGCCGTAGGTGTTCTGCACCTTCCGGTAGTGGGCCATCTCGGTGCGGAGCACGTCGGCAGGAAAGAGCCCAAGGCCCAGGATCCGATCCCACACGAGGTTGTATTTTTGACTCCACGTGCCAGGTCGGTCGAAGGTGAGCCGGTAGTGGTCGCCGTCGGCGGCCGCTTCGACCCACTTCGCGGCGAAGTCCTTGGCCGCCTTCCGAAACCGCGCCGCCTCCGCGGCGTCGCCCCGCATCTCGCAAAGCTTCGCGTAGGCACCCAGGCCGCAGATCGCCTTGGCCGAGAGGTTCACGTTGTGGGCGAGGTGGCCGGCAAAGTCGTCGGTGCAGAGCTGGTTCTCGGGATCGAAGCCCTTCTCCAGCAGATACTCCGCCCACTGGGTGAGCCGGCTCCAGTAGCGATCGGCAAACTCGGTGCTGCCCTCCATCTGGGCGACGGCCGCCATCAGAATCAGGAGGTTGCCGCTCTCCTCGACCGGCATCTGGTTCTCCTCGGTCCGCTCGCCGCCGCCGTAGACCTGGCCGTTGGCCTTCGGATAGGTGCCGAGGTCGTGGGGCGCGAAGGGAAAGCGCCAGCGATCACTCGCGGCATACTCCATGAACGGCACGAGGAATGACTTGGCGAGCGACGGCCCAAACAGCAGGAACTGCGGCGCCATCGGATAGAAGACGTCGGAGGTGGCAATGCAGCCGTTGGAGTGGTTCTCCTTGCAGAACTGGATCGGCTGACCAGCCGCGTCGGCGACAAACTTGCCGGCGGCGAAGCACTGCCGGTAGGCGACCGCGGCGAGCTGGGCGTATTCCACGCCGCCGACCCGCTCGAGGTCGGCCATGAGCTCACGATCGAATGCAGTGCACCGCGACTCGAGGGCGGCCCGATCCCGCACCGCCTCCTGAAGAAGTCCGGCGGCGTCGAGCCCGTTGCGCCGCCAGTAGGGCTGCAACGGATTCTGCATGAATTCGATCGAAGCGAGATCATCGTAGGCCACCACCGCGCATCGTTCGACCGGCTGCTCGCCGACAGCGCCGAGATAGAAAGCGACGCTCGCAGCGAGCCCGCTGGCCGGCCCGGGCGTCGGCCGCTTGTCCTTCGACGCCTGACCGCTGACAAAGGCCGCGCGAAGGTCTGGCCCGGCCCCCAGCCGCAGGTCGGCACCGTCGGCTCGTCCCGCGGCGAGATAGAAGTAGCCCCAGTCGATCCGAATGTCATCGCCTGTGTGGCCAAGCACGTTCTGGGCGATGGAGCCGATTCTCGCCGCTTTGAAACCGTCGCCCTCGACGATGGTTTCCTCCACGGTCTGCTCCGGCTGGTTCACGGCCACCTCGGCGGAGGCATCGAGATACCACTCCACGGCATGGTTCCGGCCATCGGTGGCCCTGGCCTCGACCGCGATGAAGGTGATCGGCCGCGACAGGATGTCGATGTCGAAGGGCAACGCCGGGGTCGTGAACGTGAGTACGACCTCGACCCCGGCCCCGCGGAACGTATAGATGGAGCGAGTGGGCCAGACCTGGAGCGACGCCTGTTCCAGCGGCGGCACGGCCGCCGGCTCGGGGCCCATCAGGCGAAACGCCGCGCCATCGATGCGGATCAGGCTGGCGAGCGGGTGGGGCCGGCCGGTCCAGTGCGTGGTGCTCACGTCGGTGAGCCGCTTCCCCGTCGACCAGATGCTGAAGTAGGGATCGCAGGCGACCAGCGGCGTGGCCGGAGGCACAAACGGCTCAACCGCTGCGGCGGAAAGGCCGCCTACGAGCAGGATTGCCGCCGCGATGTGCACTGACCAACCGGCAGAGATCGAAAGTTGCATGCTTGGGTCTCCCAGGATTCAGGCGATTCGGCAGCATTCTGCCTCCGCGCAACGCGCCATGTCATTGGTGCGCAGAATGGCCGCGATTTGCCGGTTGACGGTCGGACTCCAGACTCATACATTCACGGATGTTGGTGAGGGGGCGGAAGCCTCGTTTGTTGCAGGATGGACTGCGACCTCTCCAACGACGCTTTTTTAAGGACAGCTACTGGCCTCGTACGAGTAACGGTGCGGCAGGATTCTTGCGGAAAATGACCCCGCAGTCTCCTGAACACGACTCGAGGACAGAGCGTCTCTTCTTCACCAGGCGACTCTCGCCGGTGTGATCCAGAGATTCGGGAAGCCTGACGCTTCGTTTGGGCTTCGTCTCGATTCCCCCGCATGGCTGCTCGTGCGAGTGCTTCATCCGCCTGCCTGACCGGGGCCGGCGGATGGTTTTGCGACGAGCACCATTCGGGGACCACACCATGCGACGCCTCTCGATCCTCTCCCTCGCCCTCCTGCTGGCGGCAGCGACCTCGGCCCCGGCTGCCAGCTGGCAGAGCAACCCCGCCGATCAGGGCGTGACGGTTGACATCACGGGAACCTCGACAGCCTGGACGGTTTCCCCAACCGTCGTGGACGGTGATGCGCTGTACATCGGTGCCACCGGCGGTGTGAATCTCGGCACGACCTATAGCTATTACTACGCCGTGGGTGTCGGCTCGACCCCAAGTGGCGACGTGCGATTTGCCCAGGCCCCGGGAGCTACGACGTTCGGTCCCAGCGCTGCTGCGGACAACCCCTTGACCGTCACCAAGATGCCGAGCTGGTTCGTGGCCGGCAATTGGGACGCGGCCGTTCCCAATGGCACCGACGCCCAGGCCAACCTCGTGACCAACGCCGGCACGCCCGCGATCTTCATCGACCAGAACCTCATCGTGGGCGAGCTGAACGTCGACACGACCGCCGGTGGTCTCAACCTCCTGGCCACCTCCCGCAACGCCACGCCGGTCTCCACGCTCACGCTCGCCACCTCCACGGGCACGCCCACGATCACTGTCACGGGGGGTGAGAGCTTCTCGCTGAGCGAATCGAAGGTCACCGGCACCACGCCCGGCAACGCGAGCGGCCGCCTCCTGATCGCAGGCAGCCAGGGCCTCGTGATCGACAACCAGAATCCAGTGCTGGCCCCGGTGCAAAACACCGGCACCGCAGCCTACGCGGTTGGCGCCGTCCGCTTCGGCTTCGGCCTCGACTGGTCGCAGTTCTCGGGCGACCTGACGCTCACCCAGGGCGTCTTCCAGCCCCTGGCCGGCGGCTCGCTCAACAACAACCTCAGCGCGCTGCCGCTCGACAGCCGCGTGGTGCTCGGGACGGGCACGAATACCGCCCGGCTGGAAATTGCCTCCTCGGCCTCCCGGCCCGT
>JBJOHE010000476.1:0-2662 GCA_046047895.1 Planctomycetota bacterium
CTGGCAGGCCGTCTTGATGAACTCGTCGTGCATCGGAGAGAGCGGCGCTCCCGCTTGCACGAACGTGCGACAGAGCCGCCAGCGACGGTCGACCCAGGGGACGGCATGTTCCCAGCCGGCATGCTCGCCGGCCAGTCTCGCAAGCGACGACAGGCCACGGCTTTCCCCGCCGGCGAATCTCGCTGCAAAGTCTGGAAACCGCCGGGCGGCCGCAGCCGAGAGATCGACCAACTGCTCCCAGCGGTCTTGCTCTTCTTTGGATCGACCGCTCCGTTGCGACACGAGTGCCGCGTTATGCATCAGCGACAGTTCTTCTTCTGCCCAGCGGGGCTCGTCGGGCCGTTCCTCGCAGAGCTGTCGCATCGCCACGATCGCCTCTGCAGTGAGACGAGCTGCTTCGTCAGCATGACCATCCATGGCAAGCAAACAGCCGATTCTGCCCGTGAGTTGAGCGATGACGAAGCGGTGTTCGCCATCGTCGGTGGGCAGCCTGTGGGCCACGGCCAGAGCCGATCGGGCCGCTGCGATCGCACCGGGTATGTCATTGATCCGCTCGCAGCAGAAGCAGATCCGTTGCAAGGCGTCGATCTGACGTTCGAGCGAGGCAGGCAGCGGATCGTCCGCCAGTTGCTCGCGAGCCGCGGCTTCGGCGCGTAGGCATTCGATCGCGTCCCTGTAGCGACTGGTCGCAATGAACAGCTCGGCCACCCCCCGCAGGCCCTCCGCACGAACCGCGAGTCCTCGGCGGGGATCGGGCTCCAGGGGCCAGGCGAGGTATTCATCCCGCACCTTTTTCAGGTAGGCCTCGTCGCCAGGGTCGAGCGGTCTGCCACGCACCAGCAGCCTGCGAACTGCAGCATCCGTCAGCCGCGCCGCGGCATCCTCGGCCCGCCGACTGGCCCCCTCGGCCTCGGACGCCCGCCGGGCGATTTCTCGGCCAGCCTTTTCGAGCTGCACAAGGTGATAGCCGAGCCCGGCGGCACCGCTGGCAAGGAAGGCCACTGCCAGTGCTCCGGCCAGTGCGGCAAGCGGGTTGCGACGGCTCCATTTGCCAAGCTGTCGGAGCGTGGAAATTGGTCGGGCCTGGACCGGCCTGCCCTGCAGGTATCGGTCAAGGTCGTCGGCCAGGTCACTCGCCGAGCGATACCGTCGCGCCGCGACTGGCTCGAGACACTTTTCAACGATCGTCTTCAGGTCGAGCGGGACGGCAGCCAACTGGTCGCGATGCGCGAGATCGCCCCGCGCTGCTCGCTGCATCGAGGCCAACGGCGTCGCGGCCTCGTAGGGCGGGTGGCCGGTGAGCATTGCAAAGACGACCCCGCCCACGCCGTGGATGTCGGTCGCCGGCCCGATGACACCGGCGGCCGGGTCGAGGCCGGTCTGTTCCGCTGCCATGAAGCACGGCGTGCCGAGCACCGTGTCGTCGTGAGTGAGGGGTGGCGAGTCGTCATCAGGACGGGCCAGCCCGAAGTCGATCAGTTTAGCCAGCGGCCGCGACGCAGGACCGGCAAGGAGCACGTTGGGTGGCTTGATGTCGCGATGGACGATGCCGAGGGCGTGAGCCTCCGCCACCGCCCGGGCAAGGTCGCGGCCGATCCGGGCAGCCTCGCGGGCCGGGAGGGGGCCCTCGGCGATCCGCTCCTGGAGCGTGGGCCCGTCGATCCATTCCATGACCAGATACGGGGCGTCTCGGAATGCCCCGATGCCGTGAATGGTCACGATGTGTGGATCAGCCAGCCGGGCAAGCAAGCGAGCCTCCCGCTCCATCCGCCCCCGTGCCGATCCGGATACGACGGGCCCCGCCGACACGAACTTGATCGCCACGATCCGACCAAGGGCAAGATCCTGGCCGCGATAGACGACGCCCATGCCGCCGTGGCTGACCAATTCCAGCGGACCGAAGCCAGGAATCTCGGGCGGCACCGCTGGAAGGACGGGCTGGCGTGGGGCCGGTTGCGGCGGCGTGGCCACCAGCCGTCGCTCCAGGCCGGCGGTCTCGACGCCAGCCTGGGCCGTAGCAGCCAAAGCCTGATCAACGAGGCTCCACTGCCCGGCGAGCGTCTCGAGCGTCGTGGTGCAGCGAGCGCAGTGCCGGACGTGCTCCAAGCACTCGCTTAAGGAGGGCTCAGTCAGCCGCTCCTCAAGCAGCGACAACAGATCAACCTCCGAGGGGCAGCCGGCGAGAACGGTCATTCCGATTCGGCTCCGCCCCCCTCGAGCCGGTTGGCCACCTCGCGAATCATCCGCTGGACCTTTCTGCGGGCGACGTAGGCGGTGTTTACCTCCATCCCCAGCCGAGCCGCCACCTCCGCCCCGGGGAGGCCCTCGATCGCCAGCAATTGGAATGCGGCCCAGGTATGAGGCTGCACCCTCGCCTTGACCTCACGCATCGCCGCCGCGACCCGTTCCGTGTCGTAGGCCGCCTCGATTCGGGCGACGAGGTCTTCCCGAGCCGGCAGCGATGCGAGAACCGCCTCAGGATCCTGGTTGCTGCCAAGCGGCCTGCTTCCCCGCCGGGCGCTCCAGTCGGCTATGGCCGAGATGACGATCCGGCGGAGGTAGCCCCGGAAGTGCCGGGTGGGATCGTATTCAAAGCTACCGGCACGGTTCCAGAACTTTGCCAAAACCTCCTGGGCGACATCCTGAGCATCTGCCTCCTGAA
>JBJOHE010000477.1:0-2692 GCA_046047895.1 Planctomycetota bacterium
CCCCCCTCGCTCTGGCGGCTGGGCCCGACTTCAATCGCGACATCCGGCCAATCCTCTCCCACGCCTGCTTCGCCTGCCACGGCCATGATGAGCACGACCGCCAGGCGGGGCTGCGGCTCGATGACCGTGAGGCCGCCACGGCGGAGCTCGACAGCGGCTGTGTGGCGATCGTCCCGGGAGATCCGGCCGCGAGTGAGCTGATCGTGAGGATCCGGGAAACCGATCCCGACCTTGTGATGCCCCCGGCCGACAGCAACCACGCGCTCACCCCCGAGCAGAAGGATCTGCTCGAGGCCTGGGTCGCCGCCGGGGCCGAATATGCCCCGCACTGGGCCTATGTGGCGCCGGTCGCCCATCCCGAGCCGGAGGTGAAAAGCCCCGACTGGTGCTTCAACTGGATCGACCGGTTTGTGCTCGCGGACCTCGAGGCCGAAGGCCTGGCACCGGCGCCGGATGCCGACGACGTGACGCTCGTTCGCCGGCTCACCTTCGATCTCACGGGCCTGCCCCCGTCGCCGGCCGAGGTCGACGCCTACCTGGCCGATCCCTCTCCGGATCGCTACGCGAAGCTCGTCGACCGGCTGCTCTCCTCGCCACGTCATGCCGAGAAGCTCGCTGCTTGGTGGCTCGATCTCGTGAGGTATGCCGACACGGTGGGCTACCACGGCGACCAGGGGCACCGCTCGGCCCTCTATCGCGACTGGGTGATCGCCGCGTTCCGCGACAACCAGCCCTTTGACCGATTCACCGTGCTCCAGCTGGCTGGCGATCTGGTGGAGCCCCTGCCGAGCGAGCATCCCGAAGACCGGGTCTTGGCCGCCGCCTACAACCGGCTCCTGCAGACGACCCACGAGGGCGGGCTGCAGCTGAAGGAATACCGGGCGATCTACCAGGGGGACAGGATTCGGAATGTGACGGAGGCCTGGATGGGGGCCACGCTGGGCTGCGCGCAATGCCACGACCACAAGTACGACCCCTACACGAGCCGCGACTTCTACTCGATGGGGGCGTTCTTCGCCGACATCGACGACGAGAAGCACATGGGCGTGGCGGGCTTCGGCGGCGCCCCCAACTCCGCCCCCACCACCCGTGAGCCTGAGCGGTCGCTCGTCAGCCCCTTCGACCGCGAGCGGGCCGCCTCGCTCGACGCCCGGATCCGCAGGCTCAAAGAAGCCCTGCCGCCGCCCCCGGCCGTTCCCGCACCGGTGGCCGATCAGCCCGCGGTGAAACAGGCCGTCGCCACGCCAGCCGACGGCCCTGTGGCAACCGCTGCGGCAACTCCGGCCGCCGAAGTGCCGGCCGAGCCGCCCGAGATTCTGGCCCGGCGAAAGGAATTGGCAGGCCTCGAGAAGCAGCGGCAGCGACTTGCGCGGAAGCTGATGGTCACCCAGGCGCTCGCTGAGCCGCGGACGGTAAGGATCCTGCCCCGTGGCAACTGGATGGATGAGACGGGCGAGGTCGTCGAACCGGCCGTGCCCGCGTTTCTCGGCCAGATCGCCGGCGACCGGCGGGCCACCCGGGCCGACCTTGCCCGCTGGCTCGTCACGCCCCTCGCCGCAGGTGGCTCGGGCGAACTCACGGCCCGCGTCGCCGCCAACCGGCTGTGGGCGATCTTCTTCGGCGCGGGCCTCTGTCGCTCCGCCGATGATTTCGGCGGCCAGGGAGAGCCCCCCGACCATCCGGCCTTGCTCGACCGGCTGGCGATCGAATTCTTCCGCGGTTGGGACGTGCGATCGCTGATTCGCACCATCGTGATGAGCCACGCCTACCGGCAATCCTCCGACGGCCCGGCCGAACTCCTCGCCCGCGATCCCGACAACCGCCTGCTCGCCCGGCAGGGCCGCTGGCGGTATCCGGCGGAGGGCGTCCGCGACGCAGCCCTGTTTGCAAGCGGTCTGCTCGTCGAGCAGCTGGGCGGCGAGAGCGTGCATCCGTATCAGCCGGCCGGCTACTACCAACACCTCAACTTCCCGAAGCGGGAGTACAAGGCCGACACCGACTCGCGGCAATGGCGGCGCGGGCTCTACGTCCACTGGCAGCGGATGTTTCTCCATCCGCAGCTGCTCGCCTTCGATGCGCCGACCCGCGAGGAGTGCACGGCCGTGAGGGCCCGGTCCAACACCCCGAAGGCCGCGCTCGTGCTGTTGAACGACCCCACCTTCGTCGAGGCGGCCCGCAAGCTCGCCGAGCGGGTGCTGAAAGACTCGGAAGACGACGCCGCCCGGATCGACGCCCTCTGGCGGATCACCCTCTCCCGCCGCCCTGACAGCCAGGAGCGGGAACTCGTCGCCGACCTCCTCGCCCGCCGCCGCGTCGAGTATGCCGCCGACCCCGCCGCCGCCCGCGACCTCCTCGCCGTGGGCCTCGCCCCACGAAACGGCGACCTCGACGAACTGGAACTCGCCGCCTGGACCGCCACCGCCCGCGCCGTCCTCAACCTCCACGAATCGATCGCCCGATATTGAAGCCCAAGCAAAATCAACCACACACGACCAAAAACCACCACACACGACCACACAAGACTACGCACGAACTCACACGAACACCCACGAACAAAAAACGGGAAGCAGGTCAGGGGGTCGCGCGCAGCCGCCGGTGCATTTTGACTGCCAGAGTGAGCTCCCCATTCCCCAGGAGCCCGCGACGTCAAAATCCGCCGGCGGCGAGCACGTGCCCCCGACCTGCGAATTGG
>JBJOHE010000478.1:0-4545 GCA_046047895.1 Planctomycetota bacterium
CGTGGCGTTTCCGCTGCTTGACGAGGCCGGCCAGCCGACCAGCCGCAGCCTTGTGGCCTGGACCACCACGCCCTGGACGCTGCCGTCGAACCAGTTCGCGGCCGTGAAGGCCGACCTCGACTATGTCGTGGTTCATGCCATCGAGCCCGCGGGCGACCGGCGGGAGTTCGTGGTGGCCGAGCCGCTGGCCGCGTCGCTGGCGGAGAAGCTCAAGGTGGAGTTCGAACTGGTTGAGCGGCTGCCCGGCGCGGCCCTCGTGGGCCGTTCCTACCTGCCCCCGTTCGATATCTTCCGCCAGCCTGGGCCGCCGACGGTCGCCCTGCTCGCCGACGGCGGCACCCAGCCGGCCGCCTGGCGGGTGGTGGCCGCCGACTTTGTCACCACCGACTCCGGCACGGGGGTCGTGCACATCGCGCCGGCCTTCGGCGAGGTCGACTACGGCGTGCTCGTGGCCGAACAGTCCCGATTCGCCCCCGGGGCGGGCCCGACGCTCCTCAATGCCGTCGCTCCCGACGGCAGCTTCACTGACGCCTTCCCGATGGGCTCCGGCCGGTTCGTCAAGGACTGTGACCGCGACATCACCCGTGACCTGCGGGCCCGCGGGCTGCTCGTCCACCAGGAGCAGTATGTCCACGACTATCCCTTCTGCTGGCGGGCCGAGAAGGATCCGCTGATCCAGTACCCGCGGGAGAGCTGGTTCATCCGTACGAGTCGGTTTCGCGAGCAACTGCTCGCCAACAACGAGCGGATCGAGTGGCTGCCTGAGCACATCAAGCACGGCCGGTTCGGCAACTTCCTCGAGTCGAACGTCGACTGGGCCCTCTCCCGTGAGCGCTACTGGGGCACTCCGCTGCCGATCTGGGTCTGCGACCAGTCCGGCCAGGCCGAGGCGGTGCCTTCCTATGGGGCGCTGCTTGCCAAGCCCGGGGTCAGTGGGATGGAAGTCTTCGATGAGGCGAAGCGGGCCCGGCCCGAGCTCTCCGACGACCTTCGCGTGCACAAGCCCTACATCGACGCGATCAGCTACGACTCGCCGTTTGCAGCCGGGAGCAGGATGCGGCGGGTGAGCGAGGTGATCGACTGCTGGTTCGACTCGGGCTGCATGCCCTTTGCCCAGTGGGGCTGGCCGCACCATGGTCGCGAGGAGTTCGCCGCTCAGTTTCCGGCCGACTTCATCTCCGAGGCCATCGACCAGACCCGCGGCTGGTTCTACAGCCAGCTGGCGATCAGCACGCTCCTGTTCGGTGGCTCGGCCGAGCCCGTCGACGGCGGAGGCGGGTTTGCCTTCACCGACGCCGTCGATCCGGCCGCCGGCTATCCCCATCCGTTCAAGACCTGCATCGTGCTCGGCCACATGCTCGGCGAGGACGGGCAGAAGATGAGCAAGAGCCGGCGAAACTACCGCGAGCCTGGATTCATTTTCGACTCTTACGGCGCCGACGCGCTGCGATGGTTCTTCCTCGCCGGCCAGCCGCCCTGGAACAGCATCCGGTACAGCGAGCGGGCGATCCGCGAGAGCGTGCCTGAGTTTCTTCTGCGGCTCTGGAACGTCTATTCGTTCTTCGTGATCTACGCCCGGATCGACGGCTTCGATCCTGCGGCCACCCTCGCCGAGCCCGGCTCGCTCGATCATGCCGACCTGGCCGGGGCCCGGGGCTGGCGGCCGCCAGCCGAGCGGGCGGAACTCGATCGCTGGATGCTCTCCGAGCTCCACGCCACCGCTGCTGCGATGACAGACCGGCTCGACGCCTATGATCACTTCACGGCGGCCGGCGAACTTTCGCGGCTCGTCGATGCCGTGAGCAACTGGTTCGTCCGCCGCAGCCGCGATCGCTTCTGGGCGGCGGGCCGAGCAGAGCCCGGGGGCAATGCCGACAAGCTCGACGCCTATTGGACGCTCTACGAGACGCTGCTCACGATCGCCAGGCTGGCGGCGCCATTCGTGCCGTTCGTGACCGAGGCGATCTGGCGAAACCTCGCCGTGACGCCCTTTGGCGAGCGGGTGCCCGAGAGCGTTCACCTCACCGATTATCCCACGCCGGAGTCAGCGCTTGTCGATCGCGACCTCGTCCGCCGGATGGCCCTCGTCCGCGACGTGGCCTCGCTGGGCCGGGCCGCGCGGGCCGCCGAGAAGCTCAAGGTGCGGCAGCCGCTGGCGAAGGTTGAGGTGATCCTGGCCGATCCCGACCTGGGTGACGAAGCCTGGCTCGCATCCCACGCCGACCTCGTCTGCGACGAACTCAACGTCAAGGAGTGTGAGATCTGCCGTGAGCCGGAGCGGTACATCACGCGGAGCCTGCTGCCGGACCTCAAGAAGCTGGGGCCGAGGCTGGGCAAGGATCTGCCGCTTGCCCGACAGGCGATCGCCGAGGCCGATCCGGCGGCGATCCTGGCGGCGATCCAGAAGCGGGGGCAGGCGGTGGTGCCGCTTGGCGTGGCCCGCGAGCTGATGCTCGAGGAGGGCGACGTGATCGTGCGAACGACGGCCAAGCCGGGCTGGGCGGCGGCGGAGGGGCCGCGGGCGGTGGTTGTGGTCGCCAAGGATCTCACGCCGGCCCTCGTGGCCGAGGGGCTTGTCCGCGAGGTGGTGCATGCCGTGCAGACCCGGCGCAAGGCGCTCGACCTCGAGTTCACCGACCGGATTGAGCTCGTCTTCGCCACACCCTCGGACGAGCTGCGAGCGGCGATCGAGAACCATCTCGAGTATGTGGCTGCCGAGACGCTCGCCGAGCGGGCGAGCTTCGCCGCCGAGCTTGCCGGCGAGCCGCTCGAACTCGACGGCCATCCGCTCGTGATCGAGGTCAAGCCCGTCGCGGTGGCCCATGGATGAGCCGCGGCCTCTTCGGCTGGCCGTGCTGCTTTCGGGCTCGGGCCGGACGCTCGAGAACCTGCTCGAACGGATCTCGGCCGGTCGGCTCGCCGCGACGGTTGAACTTGTGGTGGCGAGCCGCGGGGATGTGCGGGGCGTAGCGATCGCCGAGCGGGCAGGGGTTCCCGTGAGGATTCTTCCGCCGGCCGGCCGTTCGGTCGAGACCTGGAGTGACGAGATCTTCGCGGCCTGCGGAGCGGCCGGGGCTGACCTCGTGGTGATGGCCGGGTTTCTCCATCTCGTGCGGATCCCGCGGGCCTTCGCCGGCCGGGTGATCAACATCCATCCCTCGCTCCTGCCTGCCTTCGGTGGCAAGGGGTTTCACGGGATGCACGTCCACAAAGCCGTGCTCGAACGGGGCTGCACGATCTCGGGCTGCACGGTGCATTTTGTCGACGACGAATACGACCATGGCCGGGTGATCCTCCAGGCTGCCGTGCCTGTCCTGCCCGACGATTCCCCGGAATCCCTTGCCGCCCGGGTGTTTGCCGCCGAATGCGAGACGCTGCCGGAGGCGATCGCTAGAATTCGACGAGGGTTTCACGGCTGACAGGAGCAGCTTCCGGCATGATCAAGCGTTGGTTCCGCCTCGCGGTTGTGGTGTGTCTGATTTCCCCGCTCCTGGCGGCCGGCCAAGCGGATGCCATCGGGTTCGGCACCTACGGCAGTTGGGATTCCCAGGCCCGCAGAGACGCGGCCGACGCCTCGATGCAGGCGGTCGTCAACCGGTTCAACGCCTACGGTGATTTCAACTGGGGCAACGACGGCTGGGTGGACGTCTACTACAACCCGGGCGTGCCCACGGCCCAGGCCAGCTACTACGGCAGCATCGATTTCGGTGGCACCTGGCCCAACGAGCGGGTGACGCAGCACGAGATCAATCATTGGTTTGGCTCGGGCACGTACTGGAATTGGGCGAATCAGTTCTCGGGCGGGGTCTGGACCGGAGCCCGTGTCGACACGCTGATCAAGCAGTTCGACGGCGACGCGGCCGTGCTCCGCCAGGCGGGCTACCACTTCTATCCGTATGGTCTGAACTACGACTCCGAGGTGACCGACGCTGCGACCTACATGCGGAACGTGGCCCTCACCTACGCCATGCGGCAGGACATGGGCAACGGGAATCCGGCCAATCCCTGGTCGGCCACCCGCGTGACCCTCACCGGCTCGGATCCGGTCGGCACGTCGGCCTTCAATTGGTATGGCGGTGGCTGGAGCGGAGCCTCGTATCCGGGCTGGGACGACAAGTATGTGCCCCACGCCGGCGCGGCCTACTTCACCAGCGACTACCTGCTGCGGACGCCGCTCGACTCCTACAACCCCGCTGGAACGACGCCGAGCTTCACCTTCGGCGGCACCTCGCTCACGGTCAACAACACCAACGGCGTGGGGGGCGGGCTGCTGTTCAAGGGGGTGGGGAGCACGGGCGTGGTCACGATCCCCAACCTGATCCTCGACGGCGGCTATGTGCGGCATGCCAGCGGGGCCGGCGATCTGTTTCAACTGGCGGGGAACGTGATTGTGCGGAACGCCCCCACGATCGACGCCGGCCAGGGCAATATCCGGATTCTGGGTGCGATCTCGGGCAACGGCTCACTGACGAAAAAGGGCAACTTCTCGCTGACGCTGGTCGGCGGCCAAAACAGCTACACCGGCGGCACGGTCGTGCAGGCGGG
>JBJOHE010000479.1:0-5955 GCA_046047895.1 Planctomycetota bacterium
CGGAGATCGGCGAGCGTGCCCGAAAGAAACGTTTTGACCGCCGCCGGATCGCTCACGCCCCGCGTGGCAAGCAGCGCCGCCACGATGCTCGACACACCGGCCCGCTTCTCGAGCGCCGCCACCGCCGCTGGGTCGTGAGGTCGGAGCTGCCACCGCTTCGGCATGTTGGGATCCCTCCTTGGAAACCGCAGTATATGACCGGGATTGGGCGGCCGCCGGCATCTGGCCCTGGAGCCGGCGTGAGGGACTGCCGGTGTCCTCGAGCGAGCTGTGGAAGCAAGCGAAGCCATGGATGGCGAAGCGCAGCGGACACGCAGAGAGCGGAGGCCTGGAGGGCCGCAGCGAGCGGCCAGCGAGAGGATGCCGGCAGTCCCGACACCACGTGAACACGTGTCATTCGTGTAACGCGGCCGCCGCTGCGACACGCTATAGTGTGGCCACTCGATCCCTCGTGTCTGGAGCCTTCCATGCCCGTCGCCGATCTGCCGCTGCCCGTGCTGCCCGCCAAGCCCAAGCGGGATGACGTGCCCGCCGACAAGGTGCTCTGCGAATACTGCTCGGCCAAATGCTGCCGCTACTTCGCCCTGCCGCTCGAGGAGCCGACCACGCGGGAGGAGTTCGAGTACATCCGCTGGTTTCTGCTCCACGAGCATGCCACGGTGTTCACCGAAGACGGCGACTGGTATGTCTGCGTCCACACCGTCTGCAAGCATCTCCAGGACGACCACCGCTGCGGCATCTACGAGACCAGGCCGCAGATCTGCCGCGAATACACGACCGACGACTGCGAGTACGAAGACGACTGGGTCTACGACCAGTATTTCGAGACCGCCGAGCAGGTCGAGGAATACATGGACGCGGTGCTCGGCCCCGGTGGCCAGACGATCGGCGAGGGCCGCCGCAAGAAGAACCGCGGACAGTCGATCCGCGGGCCCAAGCCGCCGCTCCTGCAGATCCTCTGATGATCCAGCCCCGCACGCTCAAAGGCTTTCGCGACCACCTTCCCGCCCAGGCGCTGGCCCGGGAGGGCGTGCTCGATGTCGCCCGGCGGGTCTACCGCTCCTACGGTTTCGCGCCGATCGATACCCCGGCGCTCGAGTATCTCGAGGTGCTCACCGGCAAGGGGAGCGAGGAGACCGACAAGCAGCTCTACCGGTTCACCGACCACGGCGGCCGCGAGGTAGGGATGCGGTTCGACCTGACCGTGCCCTTCGCCCGGTTTGCCGCCCAGCATGTGCATGAACTCGGCCTGCCCTTCAAGCGGTATCACATGGCGACGGTCTGGCGGGGTGAGAACACCCAGCGGGGCCGCTACCGCGAGTTCATGCAGTGCGATTTCGACACGATCGGCACGACGAGCGTGGTGGCCGACCTCGAGATGGTGCTCGTGGTGCACGACCTGCTCGCCGCGATCGGCATCGAGCGGTTTTCGATCCGGGTAAACGACCGGCGGGTGCTGGCCGGGGTGCTTGAGCGACTGGGGCTTTCCGAACGATCCACAGGCGTGCTCCGCAGTCTCGACAAACTGGCGAAGGCCGGGGCCGATGTGGTAGCGGCGGAGCTGGCAGGGCAGGGGGTGGAGCCCGCGGCGGTCGCGGCGCTGCTCCAGATGGCCCGGCTCACCGGTCCAGCCGCCGAGGTGCTGGCCGGGCTCGAGTCGCTTGTGGGCGACTCGGCGATCGGCGGGGCCGGCGTGGCGGGCCTCCGGGAGATCGTGGCCGGCGCGGAGGCGGCGGGCGTGGCGACTGGACGGCTCGCGGTCGACCCCTCGATCGCCCGCGGGCTCGACTACTACACGGGGATCGTGCTCGAGAGCTTTCTCGATGACCTGCCGAGCCTCGGCAGCATCTGCTCGGGCGGCCGCTACGACAACCTCGCCGGTCTTTACACGAAGCAGCCGCTGCCCGGCGTCGGTGCCTCGCTCGGGATCGACCGGCTGCTCGCCGGGCTCGAGGAACTTGGCCGGGTCAGCACGGTCGAGACACCGGCCGAGCTCTTCCTCGCCTACTTCGAGGCCGACCGGCTGGCCGACTATCTCAGGATCGCGGCCGCCCTCCGGCGGGCAGGTCTGGCGGTGGAGTTGTTTCCTGAGCCCAAGAAGCTCGGCCAGCAGCTCAAGCTGGCCGCGAAGCGGGGCTGCCGTGGGGCGCTGATCATCGGCGGCGATGAATTCGCAGCCGGCACCGCCCAGCTCAAAAACCTTGCCACGCAGCAGTCAACCACGATCGACTGGCATGGCGACGTAGATGTGCTCGTCGACGCCGTCTGCTCCTGCCGGGCCGGCCTCGAAGCCGGCTGACCGGCCCCGGAGCCGGCGTTCAAGGAAGGCTCAGGGGTCGGCAAACGCTCGCGGAGCATGGGGGCGTATCCTCGCCCGCGACGCGACTTTTGCGGCCCCGGAGCCGGTGACTCATCAGTGCGACATGTCGGCTCAGGGGTCGGCAAACGCTCGCTCAAGCCGGCCGAGCTCGCGGGCCACGATCGTGGCTGACTCCGGGCGATCCTCGCGACGGTGGGCGATGAGCCGCATCACGACCTCGCAGACCGGCGGCGGGATTTCCGGGGCGGCCTCGGAAAGCGGCCGTGGCTGGCCGCGGGCGATCGAGGCGAGCATCGCGACCATCGTCTCGCCCTCGAACGGAAGGCGGCCGGTGAGTAGTTCGTAGAGCATCACGCCAAGCCCGAACAGATCGCTCTGGGCGTCGAGCGATTCGTCTTCGAGCCGCTCCGGCGGCATGTAGGCCGGCGTGCCGACGAGCCCGCCGTCGACGGTGAGCCTGGCCGAGCTCTCCGCCTGCCGCACGCCGCTGCCGGCCAGGCCGAAGTCGATGATCCGGACGGTCTCGAGCGGCCCGTCGAGGAAGATGTTGTCGGGCTTGATGTCGCGATGGATGAGCCCGCGGGCGTGGGCGGCCGCCAATCCCTCCGCGATCTCGCGGCCGATCCGCAGCACCATGCCGAGCGGCAGGGTTCCCGCCTCGGCCCGCTTCTCGCCCAGATTTCGCCCCTCGAGCAGCTGCATCACGATGAAGGGAAGCCCGTCCTGCTCGCCGACCGCGTGCACCATCAGCACATGCGGATGATCGATCGCCGCAGCCGTTCGGCCCTCCCGCAGAAATCGCTGTCGGGCTCGGCTGTCCCGGGCCCGGCGGCGGTTCATCACCTTGATCGCCACATTGCGGTCGAGCTGCTCGTCGTGGGCCAGATACACCCGCCCCATCGCGCCCGAGCCGATCAGTCCCAGCACTCGATAGCCTCCCACGCTCGCGGGCAGCGGATCGTCGGCCAGGCTGTTCGATTCGGGCAGCAGGCCGGGATCGTGGCTCATCGACCCGGTCGACGAGCCGGGCGACATGATCACGGTGTCGGTGATCGGGGAGTGGCAGGCATGGGTTTCATGCCCCGCCACCCTCACCACGAACGAACAGAAGGGATCCCCGCGGAGCATGCAGCTCGTCTCGTCGAGATCGAGGGTTTCGCCGTAGTGACGGGCAAGCCCGTGGAGCAGGCCGGTCGCCAGGGGGCAGAGCCGGCGGCGGGAACTGTAGACAAGGTGGAGTTCCTGCGGCCCTGATCGCACCGTTTCCAGCACAGGCGGGTCGGCCCCGGGCTGGTTCGTGCGGACCATCGCGTGGATCAGGTCTTCGGTGTGCTCGATGAGGTCGAGGGTCCGCCAGGAGGGATCGATCAACGGCCCGGCCACCTTCACGAGGTGGGGGGCGAGGAACTCGCCAAACCGCCGGGCGGTGGCCGTGAGCGGCTCGGCCAGTTCGCCGGCGAGCGCTTCGAGAAACCCGACCGCATCGGCATCGGGGTAGACGTTGGAGGGCAGATAGGCGGCGATGTCGCGGCCGGCGACCGTCCCGGGCGGTGCGTGCGAGCCAGACGCAGCCCCGGTTGAGAGGGTTTCGAGAAACTTCTGGAGGTAGAAGAAGATCAGTCCGTGCATGGCGTCGCCTGTCGCTGCCCGAGAGCCTGGTCCCCAACCGCCTGAGGCGAGCCTATCAGCGGCCGCCGGGCGGGGAAAGCGGGGCCTGGGCGGTGGCGGCAGATTCGTCGCAGATTCGCCGCCGGTAGAGGGCCAGGCCGTGGGCGGCGTGGTAGAGGCCGCCGCATTCGAGGTCGAGGTCGGTCGTGCGTTCGAGCAGAGTCACGAGCCGCTCCGCTGCCCGGGTGACCCAGGGGGCGGCAAGGCTCTCGTCGTTGAGCACAAGCGGAAGGATTTCAAAAACATGGCCGGTGGCGCCGAGCGTGGTGGCAATGTCGGGTGACCGCCCGGGACGCTCGAAGTAGTGGGCCGAGAAGCTGCCATCAGGCTGCTGAAACCGCCGGGCCAACTCGATGTGGTCGGCGAGCACCTCCTCGGCGAGCGCCCAGCCGCTGTCCGGCGGCGGAGGATCCGGGTGCTGGTCGCGGTAGGCGGCCACGGCCGCGGCCAGGCCGTAGAGCCGGTGCGACCCGCCGCAGGCGGCGCCGACAATCTCGCTCTCAGCCTCCATTCGCACGACGTCTTCGGTCGTCCAGCGGCGGCCGTCGCTGGCCTCCCAGGCGGCGTCGAGCGGGGAATATGCCGCGAGGGCCATCAGCGTCCAGGAGCATTCCTGGCCCGGACGGATGTCCCGCTGGGCCTGGGCCAGCAGGTCGGCGAGCGTGTAGTCGCGGCCTCCGGCCCGGATCGGTGTGTCGAGCGGCAGGCCGCCGGCGAGGCCGGGGCCGTGATCGGCTACGCCACACTGCGACAGGTAGCCGAGCCACTGGTCTGGGTGGCCCTGGCCGGTCACGCTGCCTTCGTCCACCGCCGCCCACGGGCCTACGTCGCCTGGCCTGAGTTCCCAGCCGGCGATTCGCCCACCGGTGAGCAGATACTCGACCGCGGGCGACACCGCGCCGTCGTGGGCGAGCGGAAACCCGGGGCCGAAGGCGAGGATGCCGTGGACGGTCTGCCAGGCGCCTTGAACCGAAGCGTCGAGCCGGCGGTGGTCGGCGGCGTGGCGGAGGACCGCGTCGATCCGCGGGCAGAGGGCTTCCCGGGCGGTTGGGCCGGCCGGAAGCCCAGTGATCGCGGCGTCGGGGCCAGCGCAGCCGGCGGCGAGAAGCATGGCGAATACGGCGACCAGCCACGGCGGCGATCGCCGAACAAACCCTGGGCCGGACGCGTACAGCATGCTGGCAGACATCGTCATCAACGGGTGAATCCTGCGCCGGGAGTGGAGTCAGCCGCTAGGATACTTTCGACTCTCGCCGGATGCCGGACGGTCAGCCGAAAGGAGAATCTGAACGCCATGATGTTCTTCGATCCCATGTATTTCGTTTGGATCGCCCCGGCCATGCTGCTGGCGGCCTGGGCCCAGTGGCGGGTGAAGTCGGCCTATGAGGCGGCCGCTCGCGAGCCGGCCCCGCTGTCCGGGGCGGCCGCCGCCCAGCACATTCTCCGTTCGGCCGGCGTGACCGACGTGGCCGTGGAGCGGGTGCCGGGGCATCTCACCGACCACTACGACCCGCAGGCCAAGGTGCTGCGGCTGTCTCAGGGCGTGTACGACTCCCGGTCGCTCGCGGCCGTGGGCATCGCCGCCCACGAGGCCGGTCATGCCCTCCAAGATGCCAAGGCCTACGCCCTGATGGGCGTGCGGAACGCGGCGGTGGGCGTGGCCAATTTTGGCAGCGGCATCGGGCTGTTCGTATTCATGATCGGGCTGGGAATGGCGCTCAAGCCGGTCGCCTGGCTCGGCATCATCCTGTTCGCGGGCACGGTGTTCTTTCAGCTCGTGAACCTCCCGGTCGAGATCGACGCCAGCAACCGGGCCAAGGCCCAGCTCGTCGATCTCGGCATCGTGCCGGTCGCCGACATGCCGGCCGTGAACTCTGTGCTCAATGCCGCCGCCTGGACCTACGTGGCCGGCACCCTCCAGAGCGTGCTCACGCTGCTCTACTACGCGAGTTTCCTCTCCGGCGGCA
>JBJOHE010000480.1:0-5763 GCA_046047895.1 Planctomycetota bacterium
CCCCCTGGCCGACCCCGACCGGGCTGGCCGCAGAGCTGCAGAGCCGGCCCGGCCGAATCGTGGAGACCTGGCTGGCCTGGGCCCAGGAGCCACCGACGGAGTCACCGGCCGGCCTGGCCACCCTCGTCACCGCGACGGGCCGTCAACGCATCCGCCATTCGATCGGCTGGCTGCTCGTGCACCCATCCGCCCGCCGCTGTGGTCTCGGCCGCCAGCTCGTCACCGAACTTCTCGCGGTGGCCGCGGAGCGAGGCGTGACCGACGTGTGGGTGGAAACCCGTTCCGAATGGCCAGCCGCGACCTCCTTCTGGCGGGCGTGCGGGTTCTCCGAGCCCGCATGACCTGCTCCCAACCGTGCCTGCACCCGCTCGGGGGCCAGAGTGAGCGTCCAGCGAGAGGACACCGGCAGCCCTCTCGGGGCGGGGATCGCTAACCGATCGCCCGCTTGAGCCAAACGCCCGCAGCGATCAGAGCCACCCCACTGGTCACCAGGTGGATGCCGATGATCACACCAAGGTAGATCGCCGCCTGAGCTGGATTCGCCGTGAACAGAATGCCCCCGAGCACCGCCGTGATCAGTCCGTCCACGAGGATCCAGCCCCACGGGTAGTCCCGAGGCACTGAAAACGCAGCCGTCAGTTTCGCGGCCGCCTCGAACAGGATGATGATTCCGAGAAAGATGACGAGCGCGTCGATCCCGACGGCTGGCAGGGCCAGCATCGCGGTCCCCGACACCAGCGAGAGGGCGCCGCAGAGCAGCGAGAGCCAGAAGCCCCGCCAGGAGTAGGTGCCGAAGGCCGACACGATTCGCATCACTCCCGCCGCGATCAGGAGGCCGCCGATGAAGAAGTTGATTGTCAGCGACGGGATCAGCGGCCGGGCGAAGGCGGCCGCTCCGAGGAGCACGAGCAGGATGCCGAGCCCGAACGACCAGTTGCGAAGCGAGGCCAGCGGGGCGGGGTCACGTTCGGCAAGGGCGGTCATCGGTGAGATTCCAAAGGGTGGAGAGATTGAAGCTCACAGCCACACGAACGGCTCCGAGTTGCCGTGGAGTCTACCGGACTGCTCCAGCGGGCAACTAGGACTTCGTCGCGCTGCGTTACCGGCCTTGGGCCACAAGACCAGTGGCCGCAGGCTTGCAGCCTGCGGAAACCGGGCTCAATCGGCAAGGGGGCCCCAGTTCCTCATCGCTCAGCGGTTCAGCCCCGGTGGCCAAGCTGCTTCCGCCGCCGAGCGAAGGCCGCACCGGCCAGGCCGAGGGTGGCCAGGGCCAGCGAGGCGGGCTCGGGCACCACGCTCAGCTGCATCGTGTTGCCGGAGAGAAGCAGCGTCGCATCAAACCCAGAGATCTGCCCGGAGACGTTCCCACCGAGCGAGCCCGAGATCGAGCCGGCGTTGAAGAGGGTGTAGATGCCCGCCCCGAACCCACTGCCAGCCGTGAAGTCGAAGTCGTCGAAGTTGATCAGGCCGCTGCCGATCTCGAGCGTGCCGGAGGCGATGTCCACGAGGTCGCTGGCCGTGCCGAGTTCAAACTCGAGCGACCCCGTCGTGGCACTGGTGACGTCGAGCGTTCCGGCCCCCGTGAAGGAGAGCGTGCCGGTGGGAACGAGCGCGGGAGCCGTGATCGATCCCGACGGCATCGCCACCGAGCCCCCTCCCACGACGCCCAGCACACCAACCGTGCTCTTGGCCGAGAGATCGAAGTCGTGGCCGGCCGCCACCTCAATGACCGCCAGCGGGGAAAGCGTGCCGCTCGCTCCGAGCGTGACACCGCCGTCGAGAACGGCGATGGAGCCGACCGTGACCGCCCCGTCGAGGGTGACCGTCCCCGTACCAGCCTTGAGGAAGGTGCCGCCGCCGCTGATCGCGTTGGTGAGCGTCATGCTCGTGGAGGAGTTGATGCTGAAGGCAGCCCCGCCAGCCACGGCGATGTCACCGGCCCCGACCGTGCCCCCATCGGCGATTTGGAGCGTGCCGGACGACACCGTCGTCGTACCGGTGTTGTCGAGGGCCCCGGCGAACGAAAGCGTGCTGCCGCTGCCACCGTCGTACTGAAAGTCTCCGCCGCCAAACAGTTTGGCAACGCCCAGCGGCATGTCACCGGTGCGGGTGATCTTCAGGAGCGCCCCGGACGAGATTTCGACGCCGTCAACGCCGAGGACGGTGAACGTCGTCGAACCGGTGTAGGTGCCGGCGACAACGGCCGTGCCACTCAGGATCCGCATGCCGGGGTTCGAGGCGAGCGACCCCTTCGTGTCGAGCGAAACATTTCCGTACGTCACAAACTCACCGCTACCGGTGTTATTGATCACGAGTTGCAATCCGGCAGTGCCGCCCGTGAAGTTCCCGTTCATCACGATGTCGCCGGCCCCCGCCGCCTCGAGCGCGAGGATCGTGGCAGTTCCCGCAGCGTTCTTGCCGGCGATCTGCACACCTCGCGCTGTTCCGTTGCCGCCAACCATCGTGGAGGCATCGTAGGCGGTATCGTCTCGGGTTCCGAAGGTCAGGTCGGAGGCACTGTTATTGACGAAGGTCTGGTCAGCCTGGAGTCGAATGTTGGCAACCCCGGTCGCAGTGCTGTTGGCGTTGCCGAAGAAGACCGGCCCCGAATCCGCGGTCAGCGTGATGCCGCCGGTCGGATGGAAGAACACCTGCGTCCCGCTGGTGGCCGTAGGCTGCACGGCCCAGATGTACTTGGCGGTTGGCCCGGTGAAGGTCATCGAGTTCATCGCCAGGGTCATCGTGCCGGTCGTGTTCCGCCGCCAGGCAACGTCCATCGCAGTTCCGCTCACCGTGCCCGAGGTCCGAGGCACGGCCGGATTGTCGAGGTACTGATTGAAGATCAGATCGTCGCCGGCGACCGGACCGCCCGACGGCGGCGTTGGATTCCAATTCGAGTTGTTCGACCACTGTCCAGTCCCGATGTAGTCGAGCGTGCCGACGCCGTTCGTCCAGGTGTAGGTCTCCCCAGATGCCGGAACCGTACCGCAGACGGCGGCGGCAAGGAGGGCGGCGAAACGGATCCGGCGGAGCGTTGTGACGAGCATGACAAGGGTCCTCACGGGGTGAACAGAGAAGGTCAGGAGGTCGGGCTGGAAGTTCGGTGAATGCGGAGCGGGTGACGGCCAAAAAAAGGGCTCCGCCACGATTGAGGCGAAGCGAGCGACCCGAACATGCGGGTCACGAGTAGCGGGCGAGCGCGCCGGCCGAACCAGAAACACACCCCGGGCAAGAGCACCCGATGGACATGGACCTGACCGGCGGCAGGAGAGTTTCGTCGTGAATCACACCCACGACCCGTTCAGCGGGTCGGAGGCAGAATCGACGCCGCCAGGGCGTCAGGACGAAGTTGCTCGCTCGGGTTCAGTAGCGGTCCTTAAAACTTTGTCAGCGAACCGGAGTCGGAAAGCCTTGCCTTCCCGATTCCCACAGGCAGGAGTGTCGCGGAACCGGCCCCCGGGTGTCAACCGTTTTCCAGCGAATCAAACAAGCTCTGGTCGTGATCGAAACCTGGCAGCACAAAGCCCGAGAAACTGGGGCTTTTCACCACTGCCCGCGTGTGAGCATCGTGTTCAGACCGGGCCGAGGCCTTCCATCCGCCGCCAGCCGCTCATCTGGCCGAGGTGCATCATCATGTGGCCGCCGCAGTAGAAGGTCTGCACCGAACCGATGGTGGGAAACAGTTCTCGCATCTTTCCCTCGGCGGGATTGGACTGCTGGAACGCCTCGTCGGGCGTGCTCCGCAGCGCCCCGCTCACCATCCGGTAGCCCTCCCGATAGAACTCGAGCACCGCCTCCATGGGCGGATAAAGGTCGCCGTCGCGGTCATCCCGGCAGGTCGCGTCTTTTGAGAACGCAACCTCGAATTGGTCCGGGACTGCCGGAGCCGGGTGCCCGATCTGAAGCAGAATCTTTGGCGCGTAGAGCGAAAGATGGCCGTAGATGAAGGCCGGGTGATTCGACTGCACCACGGTTCCCCCCGGCGCTGCGAACCGGCCGAACCGGTCGGCTGTCACGTCCTTGAGCAGCCGCTCACCGTATCCGAGCGAGACCTTGAGGGAATCCGCAATCACATTGCCGAGCGAACGAGACATGGCATGGCTCCGAGGGTGACCTCCTGAGTCTACCCGCCTCCTCACCGCCGGCGGAGCAGGATTGCGGCCGCGATGAGCATCCCGATGCCGGCGGTAGGTTCGGGAACCGCAGCCGCAGCCGTGGCAGCCGGAGCCGCCGGGAAGTATCTCCCCTGGCCATACGCACCGGCCGTGTTGATTCCCACGAGATCGAACACGTTCGTCACGCCGTCATAGTTGGCATCGCCGCCGGCCCAGTCGGCGGACGCCCCCGTGCCGTAGAGACCAGCCCCGTTGATGCCGACCAGATCAAACACGTCGACATCGCCGTCGAGCTCGATGTCGCCCGCCGCCGCGTAGGACACGCGGGCCGTGCCGTCGGCCTGCACGACATACCCGACCGCCCGCGTGCCACCCGAGGCCGCGGCTGCGGCAGAAGCGATCCCCGGCCCCGTCCAGCCGCCGCCGGCCCGGCCGGCGATGATGTCGGCCCGGAGGTCCGCGGCCGAAATGCCCCCGGCCGCCACGATCAGTTCGCCGGCGCCGAGGTCGAGCCGACCCCCTGCCGCCTGATCGACGGAAAGCCCCGAGAGCCCGGCGGTCACCCTGGCGTCAGCGGCAAGCGACATCACACCGCCGGTCCCCACCTGAAGGGTCGTGCCGCCGGCCAGCACGCCATCGAGCAGGGAAAGGCTGCCAACTCCATCGGCGCCGACCGTGACCGCGGAGGCCGAGAGCGTGCCCCCGGCCAAGGTCACGGCCGGGGAGCGGAGCGTGAGGCCCGCTCCGACGAAAAGCGTCGCCCCCGCGGCCACCGTCACCGGGCTCTCGGCCAGGGCGGCCGCATGGGCCACCCGCAGCGTGCCCGCCTCGACGTCCGTGGGGCCGGTGTAGGTGTTCGCACCGGCCAAAACAAGCGTGCCAAGCCCCTGCTTGCGAATGCCGTTGCTGCCGGCCTCGTAGCTGCTGTTCCTGAGGGAGCCTGTGATCCAGAGATCCGAGGAGGCCGTGCCATCCTCCACGATGATCGGGAGAATGGAATCCGCATCCCGGATCGCGACATCGGCGCGGATGTAGGAGGTCTTGCCGCTCGCGAGCGAGGTGATCGTCTTCCCCTGGCCGGCCCGGATCTGGTAGGTCCCGCCGCCGGTCGAGGAGATCGTGCCGCCGGTGAGCGTCCAACTCGCCAGGTAGCTGTTGTTGCCGCTGACGGCGTTGTCGAGCGTGCCGGCGATGTCGATCTGGGTCACGGCAACGGCCGAGCCCTGCCAGCCGAGGGCGTCAACCGCAGCGAGTTTGACGGTGGCCCCCGAACCGATCGAGAGGCTGCCGCGGATCGCGCCCGTGGCCCCGCCGCCCTCCAGCACGAGCGTGCCCGCCTGCACGACCGTGCCGCCGGTGTAGCTGTTTTGGCCCCCGGCCAGCGTCAGGGTGTAGGCCCCCTTCTTCGTCAGCGAACCGGCGCCGGAGATCGCTCCCAGCACCCGGATGTTTCCCTGGCCGGCGTCGATCGTGGGCGAGTTTCGGAGAATGACATTCCCCGCCAACTGAAACAGGTCGCCGACCCCGCTCGCATGCCGCACATAGCCGCCGTCGAGGATCAGATTGGGGATCGTGACCACGCCCGTGCTCCCCACCCCCTTGAACAGCAGCCCGCCCCCCACGCCGTTGGTGTTGTTGACCGTGAGCG
>JBJOHE010000481.1:0-3942 GCA_046047895.1 Planctomycetota bacterium
GCGAAGGGCCGAGGCCGCGGATCTGATCGGGTGAGAGCACGATCGCGTCGGCCAGTTGCTCGGGCGTCAGCTCAAGGGCGTCGAGATCGCCATACTCCAGGAGGTGTTCCATCGCCGCCGACACGAGGTCGGCCATCGGCGTTCGCGGCGGGGGCACCGCCACCGGGTCATACTTCTGGTAGCGATGGACGATCCCGCCCAGGCTGTCGCGATTGGGCATGGCTCACCTCCAGCCGCCCGTGTCGTAGACCGTCTTGCCATGGGCCTGGATCCGTGAGATCCGCTCGGTGGCGTAGAGCCCCGCCAGGATGAACTCGATGCAGGCGGCCCGCACCGCGGGATCGCGGGCCGCATTGACCTCGAAGGCCCGTTCCCAGACCGCCGGCACGTCGGCGACCAGTCCCTCGTAGGCCCCGCTCGGCACCATGTCGCCCACCTCGATCTTCACGCCCTCGCCAAACACCTTCGCGATTTCGTCGAGTCCGTGGGCCTCGACGTATTCCTCGAACACCGTGGCGATCGCCTCGGCCATCACCGCGTCGAGCACCTGCCGCTCACTCATCTGGTGGCTGCCCATCAGATCGAGTTCGAGCTTGCCGAGGCTCGATGTGTAGAGATGCCCCAGGTCGCTGATCCGGGGCACGGCCGGCCGCTCCCCCAGTCGCACGCCCCGCTGCCGGGCGCTGGCGACCATCGTCTCGTAGTTGGCGATCGAGAACCGGGCCGACACGCCCGAGGCATGGTCGATGTATTTGCTTCGGCGGGCGGCGATCGTGATCTCCTCGACCACCTGCTTCATGAAGTGGGGCACCACCACCGGCCAGTCGCCACCCAGCTCGATTCCCGCCTCCTGCTCGGCCACCTCGATGCCGAGTTCGCGATCGCGGGGATAATGGGTGTGGATCACCGCACCGATCCGGTCCTTGAGCTGGGGGATCACCTTGCCCGAGCGGTTGTAGGTGGACGGATTGGCGGAGAAGAGCAGCATCACGTCGATGTCGAACTTCACCGGATAGCCCCGGATCTGCACGTCCCGCTCCTCGAGGATGTTGAACATCCCCACCTGGACGAGCTCGTCGAGCTCGGGCAGCTCGTTCATCGCGAAGATGCCGCGATGCATCCGGGGGATCAGCCCAAGGTGGAGCGCCTCCTCGCTCGCCATGCTCGTGCCGCCCGCCAGCTTGGCCGGGTCGATCTCGCCGATGATGTCGGCAAACTTCGTGCCCGGCGCCAGCCGCTCGGCATACCGTTCGGCCCGGGGCCACCAGGCGATCGGCACCTCGGCCGGATCGCGGCCGGCCACCAGCCGGCGGCCGGCCGACGTGATCGGTGCGAGCGGGTCGTCGTGGAGCGGAATCGCCGGATCGTCGAGGTAGGGAATCGCCTCGTCGAGGAACCGCACGAGCAGCCGCATCAGCCGGCTCTTGGCCTGACCCTTCTCGCCGAGAAAGAGCATGTCGTGGCCCGCGATCAGGGCGATACTGATCTCGGGAATCACCGTGTCGTCGTAGCCGACAATTCCGGGGAAGAGTTCCTCGCCCGACTGGAGCATCCGAAGGAAGTTCTCCCGCACCTCATCCTTGACGGATCGGCTCCGCCAGCCAGAGGCCTGAAGTTCGGCGAGCGTGGCGGGCAGACGGGCGTGCGACATGCGAGCAACTCCGGAGGCGACTGTCGCATTGTAGGCGACCCCATGGCGGGGAGGGGCCGAGGCGGCATCAACTCGAAGGTCGGGGCTGCCCGTATCCCCTCGCCGGACGTCCGCTTCGGGCCTCCAGCCCTCCGCTCACTCCGAGGAAACTGCGCTTCGCCGACCAATCCGCTATCGCGGATCGGTGCCCGGGCTCCGCTGGTTTCCTAGGCCGTCTCAGGGACACGGGCAGCCCCGACCCGCGACGCTGTTTGAAGTGCCTGGAAAGGGCTGGGGCCGACAGACCCGTGGCCGCAGGCTTGCAGCCTGCGGGACTCGCGCAGCGTGCCTGCCCATTCACAGGCACGCAGCGAGGCGCAGCCTCGCGCAGCGTGCCATCCGGGTCGCCCCGCCTCGGCGGCCATCCGCGCAGACAGGGCCGCCACACCGCAGCGGCCGCACGCAATCGGCCGCCCGGAAGGCGGCCGGCCGGGCGGAGGCCCGGCCAGGTTTCGCGGGCCAGGGATGGCCGCGAAACCGCTCAAATCAGTACCCGCTGGCGGCGGGGCGGCCGTCGAGGATGGCGGCGGCGTCGCCGACGCCGAGCCGGGTGCAGCCCATGTCGAGGTAGGTCACCGCGTCCTCCCAGGTGCGAATGCCGCCCGAGGCTTTCACACGGAGCCGGCCTCCGACGGTGTCGAGCATGATTCGCACAGCGTCGGGTGTGGCGCCGGTGGGGCCGCTCGACTTTACGCCGAAGCCCGTCGATGTCTTCACGAAGTCTGCGCCGGCCTCTTCGGCCAGTCGGCAGGCGGTGCGGATCTCGTCCGGCGTCAGATAGCAGGTTTCGAGGATTGCCTTCACGACCACGCCGGTCGGCTTCGCTTCGGCCACGACGGCGGCGATGTCGTCACGGACAAGCTCAAGCCGGCCTGACTTCAGGGCTCCGATGTTGATCACCATGTCGAGTTCGCGGGCGCCGTCGGCGATCGCCAGCCGGGCTTCGAGGCCCTTGACCTCTGGGCGAACCGCCCCGTGAGGGAACCCGATCACGGCCGCCACGACCACCGGACTACCCGCCACGAGCCGGGCCGCCTCGGCCACGTCGCAGCTCCGCACGCACAGGCAGCCCACGCCCCGGGCGACGCACATCGCGGCGTGTTGGGCGAGGTCGGCCGCGGCGTAGTCGGGCTTGAGCACGGCATGGTCGAGCACGCGGGCGACATCGGCGACGGTGGGCGAAGGCATGGCAGCGAGTTCTCGATGGTGACGAAGGCCCCGGAGTGTACTGCCACGGCGGCGGGAAGAGCTTCGTCGTCGGGCAGTTCGGGCCGCACTGGCCGGCGGCCTGGGCCCTATGGCGGCTGTTGCAGGGCCCAAACGCCGCGGCCCTTGCTGGAGAATGACACGACAAACCCCGTGCGGCACGGTGTGCAGACCGCACCGGCGTTCTGCCCGCAAACGGCGCTCATTCGAGATCGTGCCATTCCAGCCGTCACAGGACGGAGTAATGGTCGCGTGAGCCGTGCAGAACTCGTGCGACCACAATCCCTTCGGTAGTCGGCCGAAAGAAGATCACATAACTGCCGACCGAGAAACTTCGATACTGGCCGGTGGCGAACTCGGTTCGTAGCTGCCCCATGTCGGGGTGATTCGACAGGGTTTCGCATGGAGTGAACACCGCATCGAGGAACATGTCGCCACTTCGATCGCTGCCGCTTTCTCGGGAGATATACGCTGCAATCTCCAGCAGGTCTCGGCGCGCGTCCCCTGACAACTCCAGTCTCGGCATGAACGGCTTCCTCGCTACCGCGACTGAAGGTGTCGCCGAAGTGCGGCCTTCATCTCACTGAGGTCGAATGGCATGGTTTTGCCGTGATCGATCTGCTCGATGCCGTGGTTGACGTCCTCGATCAACTTCTCGCGACGCCGCAACAGGTTCACCGCGTCATCGATCGCTTCGTTACGGTCGTGATACACGCCAGCGGACACGGCACGGGCCAGGAATTGTTCGTTCTCGGGCGACAGGCCACTACTCATGGGAGACCCTCTCGAAATTCAAGAATCAAACCTCATTTTTAAAACAGTATACGGACGTACATTTTTCCGTCAAGGCGTGGGCGTCGGCCCCGGGGCGATGCCGGAATCGATCGAGCCGCTGGCGGACGGGCCGCATCCAGCTGCGGTCGGGCATCGATCTGCACCTTGCCGCCGGGGCAGTGCTCGAGTTTTCCGGCTCCATCGAAGACTACCTGCTGCCTGTGGGAACCTGGTGCGAGGGTGTCGGGGCCCATGACCGCAGGGGGGCTCTT
>JBJOHE010000482.1:0-9985 GCA_046047895.1 Planctomycetota bacterium
GGCCGCACCGCATCGGCCCGAACCCGCCACCAGCGGTGCAGGTGGCGGACGAGCTGGCTGGTGAAGTATCGATCGTAGAAGCAGTTTCTCCGGCTGGCGATTGCCTCGCAGCCCATGACGAGGTCGATCGGAGGGTTGACCGCGATGGCCTGCTGGACGGCGGCGGGCACCCGGCCTGGATCCTCGCCCAGGTATTTGAGCAACACGTTGCCGCTGAGCGAGACCCCGAACAGCGAGAGCTGCGGATCGGCCGCAGGGGAGGCTTGATCTCCCCGACACCAGGTCACCACCTGGCTGACGACCGCCGCCAGATCGGCGGAGCAGCCGGCGTGGTAGGGCCGCCGCGCGAGGGCCAGCCCGGCCCCACAGCACCGCATGTCCCAGCGGAACACTCTCACGCCGCGGCTCAAGAGCTTGTCAGTCAGCCGTCCGAGGAGTGGTGAGCGATGGTTGTCTGCCAGCCCATGCGAGAGGATGGCGACCCGCCCACCAGGCTGCCAGCCGGCCGGGGTGTCGTCGTGGACGGCCAATGCGTCGCCGTCATTCAGGTGGACCCGCCGCACCACGCTCCCCAGTTCCCGCCGGCGACGGGCCAACACCGCCGCCCCGATCGTCTGGGCATGCGGCCCCCGCAACCACCATGCTGGAAGGAACTGTGGCGTCTGGGTTGTCTCGGTCGTCATCGTGGCGAAACCACTCGGTGCAGGCCGCGGCCTCGTCAGGTTCCATCTGCCGCTCTCCTCGAGTCGACCTCTGGTCCTCGGGGGGAGTGCCAATCAATCCAATTCGTGGGCGGCATTCATCATATTCGGCCCGTCAGGGGTTTCCTTGGGTGCGGCGCCGCAGTGAGGCCGGCAGGTACCCTCTGTGGTATACCTCTCAGCCGCCGGTTCGCTTCCCCACCATCGCAGGCTCACCTCATGGACGACCGACCACTCAGCGGTAAGCGGTGCCTGGTATTCGTTGGTGAGATCTACGAAGACCTCGAGCTCTGGTATCCCAAACTCCGCTGGATCGAAGCGGGCGGCGAGGTGGTCGTTGCCGGCCCGGAAGCCGGCGTGGTCTACCCAGGCAAGAACGGGTATCCCTGTCGCTCCGATGCGGCAATCTCGGAGGTGCGGTCGGCAGACTTCGATGCCGTCCTGCTGCCGGGCGGTTTCATGCCCGACAAACTCCGTCGCGACCCGCAGGTACTCCGGCTGATTCAGGAGTTTGACCGTGCCGGCAAGTGCGTCGCGGCCATCTGCCACGGCGGCTGGCTGGCGATCTCCGCCAAGGTCTACCGCGGCATCCGCGTCACCGGCTCACCAGGCATCAAGGACGACCTGATCAACGCTGGTGCCATCTGGGAAGACGCCCCTGTCGTGGTCGACCGGCACCACATCTCCAGCCGCAAGCCAGACGACCTGCCGGAGTTTTGCCGAGCCATTATCGCGGTCGTCCAGTCGCAGACCTGACGACACCGAGCCCTTGGTCCTCACTGCTTGCCCGGCCAGCCCTGGCGATGGCTCCTCATGATTCCCCCGCCCCGCCCACCGATGCAACGCCCCGCCCAGGCGAGAATTCCCAAGCCGCCGACCATGATTACGCCGGCAGTCGGCTCGGGACCGGGGCGAGGATCGAGTCTCAGCGTCTGCGGGCATGAAACACGTGTCGAAGACCGGGTGCGATCGCGCATTGCAGGGCCATCACATCACGCATGAGCGCAGATCGCATGCCAATCTCCGGAAGAAGACAAATCTCGTGCGGGGTGGTTGAGCATCTGCGAAAACTGCCGTGAAACGCGGCAATTGCGTTGGTCGGAACGCTCGCGAGGGTGGGTGGCGCGATTCGCGCCAGTTTTGGACAGCGGTGGTGCGAGTCGCCCCAGCAGCGGCAACCACATGGGGCGAATCGCTCTGTCCGGTGGTGTCAGTAATTCGACACGGTCGTTGAGTAGGATTGACGAGGGTAGGATCAGGTTTCAGGCCGCGTGTGCGTATGGGTGCTCCACCGACGGATCTACTGACTCGGTTTTCAGCGATGGAGACCGACGATCTGACTGTCGCGAGGCAGGTGACCTCGTAATTCTGGCCCGCTCACACGAGCGAGACGGTGGGGCCCGAAGACTACGCGGTCGTGTTGAACAGGGCGATTGTGGGCCAGTTCGCCATGACCTTCGTCCGCTGTTCCGGGCGAATTCGTGCGACGTTTCTTGAACCAAGCGTCACGGCCTGCCTGATTATTCCCTTCGCGGGAGCTGTCGAGATCACCGCGGCTGTGGGGACGTACCGGGCGATTCCGGATCAACCCTTGTTTCAAACGGCTGGGTGGATGCGTCGGTTCGAAGCGGATCCCTGTCGCTGCCTGCTGATCAACATCCCCCTGCGGGCCGTCGAGGAGGCCGTCACCGCAGCCGGCCAGAACGTCGCCCTGGCCTCCCGTCATACACCACTCCGCGGAGAGGTTGCCAACCTGCTCAAGGGGAAGTCGCTCAGCCTCGCCCGAGCGGTGAACGCAAACCGACGGGTTCTTGCCTTGCAGCACCGCTCCGAACCTGAACGCCTCCAATTGCTCACGGCCGGCATTCGTAGGCGGGAATCGGAACTCCTGGAGGTATTGGCGGCGGCTCTGGCCACAGCCCACGTTCCGAAGCGGCATGTCCCCGGCGACGACGTGGAATCATGGCTCGCACAGCATGCGTTTTCACGAGAACCCCTGGCTAAATTGGCCCGGGAGGCCGGCATCAGCCTGCGTTCGCTGCAGCGAGCCTTCGCAAAACTTGGTTTTACGCCGCAGGCATTCCTCCGGAAGGTGCGGCTCGAACGCGCTCGTGAGATGCTTGTCTCCGGAGATGATTCGCTTGCCGTATCCGACGTGGCCGAGGCCGTCGGTTATTCCCACCTCGGACGCTTTGCGGGCTACTACGTCGAGCGGTTCGGTGAACTCCCCTCCGATACCCTCGCACGCGGCCAGAGAAAGGCCACGCGTTCCACCCGTTGACGGCGGTGAAAAACCGCCGTCAACGCTGTTTCTTGATCCATCCGGGATGTTCGGGTTTTGAGCTTTGACATCACGAGAAAGAGTGGGTTTTCGGTGGTAAGCGGGGATGCACCATCTGCCGCCAGAGGGGCGGAACGAGGGCGACCCAGAAACAGCCGTAGTAGCCGCTCGGGAGTTGCGGGGCGTGATCGTAGGGCTGCAGTTGCCAAAAAGGCTTGCTCGCCTCGAGGTGGTGGGCTGGATGTCGCGTGAGTTCGAGGAGTGTCCACCGCGACCAGCGATGCTCCGACTGCCACGAGTGGGCGGCGGTCTGCCGCTCCCCGACCTCGCGATGGAGTCCATAGTGGCGGATGTAGTTGATGTACTCAAGCAGAAACACCGCGAAGGCAGCCTGGATGAGAAATGCACCGCAAACGATCGGCCCAAGAAGAAACGCGATTCCACCAACTAAGAGTATCTGGATCGCCATGCCGCGGGCGATGGGGTTGGTCGGTAGCGTATGCCCCCGCATCGCCTGGAGCCGTAAGGCATCAAGAAACTGGCCGGGCACGGTTCGTATGATGAACCACCACACCGATTCACCGAGCCGGGCCGAGGCGGGGTCGGCAATCGTGGCGACGTGCTTGTGGTGGGTTCGATTGTGCTCGGTGGTGAAGTGCAGATAGACGACCGAGAGCAGGTTGAGCCTGCCGATCCACCAGGGAAATGAGTTGCGGCGACGATGGCCTAGTTCGTGGGCCACGATCAGCCCCGAGGCCCCGGAATTGATGCCCGTGCTGATGGCCGCGAGCAGAACAATCCATCCCGCAGGTTGTCTCGAGGCCAGCGCGAGCAGTGTCCCCACGGCGACCAGTTGGAGTATGGCATGGGCATACAGCAGGCTTTCGAACGGTCGTCCAGACCGGCGGGGCGGGCGTGGCCTGTCGGCAGTGCCGAGGAGCGGGTCGAGCAGGGGCCCGAGGCCGAGCATGTAAATCAGGCCTGCCGCCGTCCACAGACCGCCAACGAGGTTGCCGGCGATCACGATGAGCGGGTTGACCAGCCCGAGCAGATGCCAACTCCAGGCTTCAGGCCGCAGTGGCACAGAGGAAGGCTTCACCGAGTGATCTCCTGCGGAGCAAGGCTGCAGCATACCGCGAACGGATCCTTTCCCCAATTATTCCCGAGGTCGTGGGGGAGCATCTTCGTGTACGTGGCAGGCGAACGACACCACCAGTTTCGGGTTGGAAGAGGGTGTGCGCAGAACTCCTGTCTCGACGTGGTGAGCAGCGCTCAGCCATTTTCGCCACGTTCGTTTCTCAGAGTTGCTTAGCCAACCCGCCCAGCCTGTCACATGGCGTGCAGGCGTCTGAACCACGGAACGGTACATCGGTGCGACCTGATGAGCGGTCGAGATACTGAACGGTCGAGCGGTTTGCCCCTACGGTCTTCCCTTTTCACCCGAAGTCAAGCGTTCGCACGGGCGACGGCGTAACCTTGGGTCACTATGCCGCCGCCTGGAGTCTTGGTCCTCGGCATCGGGTGAGCACGCCGATATCCCCGCGGTACCCAGTCGCGGAATTCGAAAGATACGTCCCGGCTGCCATTTACGTCGTGGAGGAAAACCCGATGAATCAGAAAGCCCGGCAATTCATCTGGATACCTATCGCGTTGGTGTGGGCTGTTGTGCTTCCATGGCCGGTCGCCTGCGCCGATGATGCTCCTCCTTCCCTCGACCTTGGTGCGCTCGCCCCGTGGGATGATGGAGGGTCGGCAACTGCCGAAAACGACGTTTACGTCGAGGCCGATGAGCGGCCCACATTCCTCCCCCCCACGGTCAGCGTCGCCCACGAGCTCTCCGCTCCCTCAGATCGGCGCTTCTACCTGACGAGCATCGTCGGCGGCTCATTCCTGGTCATTTCCGCGAACAACTCGCCAGACGCTTGCGTCACGGGGGGCGCGGCGGCGGGGTTGGCACTCGAGCGATCCAATGGCCGAATCCGCCTGGAAGCCGAGGGCCGCTATCGGAGCTTCATCGAACAGACGTACCTCGGATTCAACGAAGACTTCTCGCCGCGTGATCCAAACCCCGTCGGTATTGTCCGGGCGGCGAACCTGGGAGGCTGGTCCGTGCTGGCAAACGTGTGGCGTGACTTTCGTTGCAACGATCGCTTCGATCTCTACGGCGGCGGTGGCATTGGCGCAATCGGCTATGGGACCTCGTTCCAACAGATCAGCGGGAAGGACCCCAATCCCGCCACCACCCGTTACGAAACGGGGTACGCATGGCAGATCGGTGTGGGTGGCATCTGGAACGTGAACGATCGAATCGCCGTCGATGCGAGCTACCGCGTGTTCGGGGTTGGGTGGACCATGACGCGTTCAGCGTTTGCCACCGGGTTTCCCCGAAACGAGATCCTGATCTCCCTGCGGATCTTCGAGCCGTTTCGCGGGCTGATGCGGTGACACCAGGCATCGGGAGAATCACGCCCGGGAAGTGGGGCGGTGTTCGTCGAGCGACTTGACGACCGTGATCAACTCCAATGTGCCGAAGTAGAACTGCCGGCTCGACACCTCCACGAACCCGACGCGTGCCAACTCCTCCCGCAACGCGTGGCGATCGGGAAACTGCCAGAGCGACTTGGCGATGTAGGCATACACGGCCGGCTGACGATGGAGCACGAGTCCCCAGAACGCGCCCCATAGGTAGAGCACCGAGTATGACAGCCGTCGCCACAGCCAGTGGGGCGACTTGGAGAAGTCGAGGAATGCCGCGGTGCCCCCAGGACGCAGCACCCGCTGGATCTCCTCCAGGGCGACCGTCAGCGACGGAGCATTTCGCAGGGCATAGCTTCCCGTGACGAGATCGACGCTCGCCGACGGGAACGACAGCTGATGCATGTCGCCCAGTTCCAACGCGACGTTGGGGAAGTGGTTCTTCGCCCGGGCGATCTCGAGCATTTCCGGGGTGAGATCGACTCCGACCACCGTCCCCCGGGGATAGCGACGGGCCAGGGCGAACGCCACGTCTCCCGTGCCACAGGCGAGATCGACGCACATCGGAGCGCCACCGTGCGGCGCCGATTCGCCATCGGGCAACGAGTCGAGGAGCGCACGCTTCCAGGCCTGATCGCGACCGAGCGACAGCGCCCGTGTCACCAGGTCGTAGCGGCGTGCCACCTCGGCGAACAACAGTTCGTTGTAATCGCGCTTGGCCTCGGGAATGCGGAGGTAGTCGGTCTGATCGGATGGTAGCTTGGACACGTGGATGAAATCGCCTGGATGATGGGGGGCTGACGAGGCGCCGGGTGGCTATCGCCGCGGCATGGATGCGATGGGACGCGGACGATTGAGCCAGCGAATCACCGGCCCGGCCAGGAAGGGCAGTCGGCCCAGCAGGCTCACGTTCAACTCCGTGAAACGCTGGTAGCGCAGGCTCTGCGTGACGAGTCGACAGAGCCTCATCCTGCCGCGCAGCAGCCGCCCGCGTTCGGTGATCCAGCGGCGCGGCAGATCGGCGGAATAGTGATCGACGGCCTGATGGGCGATTCCCGCAACAGCGGCTCCCGAGGCCAGGGCCCAGGCCATACCCTCGCCTGTAAACGGCTCGATGTAGCCGGCCGCGTCGCCCACGAAAAAGATCCGGCGGCCGGCCGGAGGAGATGTTCGGCATGACAGTGGTGTCGTGCCCTGCCAGTTGAGGTCGGCAACCCCCTCGAATCGCGGCAGGGGAGATTGATCGAGGATCCGCCGCACCGTTTCACCCGGGCCCCAACGTTTCATCGCCGCCGGCTCGAGGGCTGCCGCGAGCTCGAGATTGCCATTTTCCACCTGCAGCGCGCCGATGTAGCCCTCGCGCCCCACCACCATCTGGATTGTGCCCGATTGATATCCCTCGGGCACGAGCGAAGTCATCGCCGACACCCCGACGCGTGAACGGGGATTGACGGAGTGGGTGCATTCCGGCGTCTGCCTCGCCAGACGGCCGGCCAGTCCATCGGCAGCCACGACGATGCGGGTCTCGATATCGACATTTTCGCCGTCACGAGTCAGCCGCAAGCGGTAGCGGTCATCGTCCACGTCGATCCGGTGAGCTTCCGTCCGCACGAGCAGCGACGCGCCTGCAGCCGTCGCCTCACGGGCCAACTCGACGTCAAGCCAGTGCCGCGATAGCGCAGCACCCGTCGGAAGCGGGAGATAGGCCTGCCGATTCCCTGCGGCCATGAACACGCCCCGGACCGAAGGAGCGCCGCTGGCGGTGATCAAGGATTCCAGCCCAAGGTGCGTGAGGCTGGCCAGGGCATTGGCGTTGAGAAAACAGCCGCAGACTTTACGACGCGGAAAGCTCGCCTTCTCGACGAGCAACACCCTGCGGCCGAGCCGCGCGGCCTCCCGGGCGGCAATGGATCCCGACAGTCCCGCTCCCACGACCACGATGTCCCAGATCTCGCGACCGGCATCGGCGACGGAGAGCGTCTCCGGGATCGTGGCCGGGGGATGCATCGTCGATCGCCGCGCGGAGTGGAAGGGAAACCGAATCCGGCATGATACTTTAGAAAGCATCCACCGACTTGAAATTCCAAAGACACGTCGGCCACCATGGTGCCGCATCCCACGGTGGTGAGGCCCGAAAAAGTGGAACACGGAACGGCCGAAGCGGCTAGCGAGCCTTGCGGGCGTGCCCCATGTACATGATGTGCGTCGAGGGAACGCGGCCGAAGGTGAAGTCGAGACGCCGGTTGATGCCCACGGGCGCGAGCCCGACGATCGGCCCCGCCTCATAGCCACGATCTGTGAGCTTCCGGGAAAGCTCCGCCGGCGTGATGAACTTCGCCGGATCGTGCGTCCCGCGCGGCAGAAGGCCGAGCACGGATTCGCCAATATCGATGACCACGATCCTTGCGACGACGGTGCGGTTGATCGTGTCGAAGAGGAAGACCCCCCCGGGCTTGAGCACCCGCGTGATCTCGCTCAGCGCGGCATCGACGCTGGCGACATGCTCGAGCACGTCCACGCACACCACGCAGTCGACGGCCTCATCAGGAAGGGGAATGCACTCGCCGCTGCCGACCCGGTAGTCGATCTCGAGGTTTTCCCCCCGGGCATGCTCGCGGGCTGCCTCCACCGCCGGACCAGATGGATCGACGCCGATGGTGTCGGCGCCTTCCCGTGCCAGCGCCTCCGCCATGAACCCGCCACCGCAGCCGAGGTCGAGCACGCGCTGGCCGCGCCACGCCCCGACGACCTTCGAGAAGTGCGACATCCGTGCCGGCACCATGTTTTGCAGGAGGCGGAGAAACCTCTGCGATCCATCCCACCAGTTCGGCGCATGCGTGTCGTAGATCGTGAGGTCATTGCGCATGTCACTTCGCATTCATCGAGTTTACGGCCGGGGCTCAGCGGCCGGGCCGCGGCCACGGAAACCAGTATGGCACCCGCGCCTGGTACTGCGCGAACCGATCGCCGTGTCTGCCGGCAAATCGTGCCTCTTTCAGAAGTGGCCCGGCCACGCAATAGGCCGTGAGCGTGACCGCGACTGCGAGTTGGTCGGGCGTCCAGGTCGGCACCGTCCACACGGTGAGCGCGAAGGCGACATAGATCGGCTGGCGAACGATGCGGAACAGCCCTGACTCGGGCATCGGCGGGTAGACCGGCTTCGTGCCCCGAAACACCGCGAGCCAGCCGAGCCAGCCCGCCTGAAGCCCGAGCCCGGCGTCCATCATCGCCTTGCCGAGCAGAAGCCACGACGCCACATAGAGCGCCGAGAGGACGATCAACGCCGTTCCCTTCGCCTGCCACCAGATGATCCCCGAGGGCGACCACGCGGCAAATAGGAGTAGTGTCTGCGCGGACGCGATGGCGACGTAGGTCGTCGATGAGAGATCGCGGCCAAGCCCGGCGGGAGCAAGGCGGGCCAGCACGGCGCGGCCGCCTGTGGAAAGCAGAAACGAGTGGAGGAGGGCGAATTGGGCGAGAAGCATGCCGTTGGCGAGATAACTCCACGGCGGCACAAGCGAGCCCGCACTCCGGCTCATGCCGAAGTACATCATCGCAATCATGGTCGCGATGCCCGCGAGGAACGTCGCGTGGCACACGATGCCGTAAGAGAGAGCGATGAAATGCCGCATCACGACGAACAAAAAGCTATTTTTTGAGCGCGGCGAGAGAACGGCTGGAAAGTTTACGGTCGTGGATCGGCGGCAGCAATGGTAGCGGCGAATGGCGGAGGGGCTTCGTCGTCACACGCTCGTCTTCCGAATGCAGTTTCAAGCATAGTGAGGTGGCCTGCGGTTTTTGTGCGGCTTGATGGATCCAAAGATGACAAAGCGGGGTCAGGAACTCCAGAAGGAGAATCCGAGGCTGAAGACGCGCGGAGAGCTTCAACGGGAGGCTTCGCGAATTGCCGTCCTCCCCGTTTCTTGATCCATCCGGGATGGTAGGTTTTTGACATTTGACATCACCAGAAAGGATGGGTTTTCGATGGGCAGAAAGCGGTACACGGAAGAGCAGATCGCGTTTGCACTCCGACACACCACTCGGACTGTTTCTGCGCCGACGAGAAAAATCCGGCCTTGAGCGTGGATAGGAAGCTCTTCGGCACCTCCACGATCGGGTCGCATCCAGTGCGATCAGCTCCGGCGGATGCTCCTCATGATCCGCCCCGCTCGGCCGACGCTTGCCGAAGTGCCGTTGGCCGACCGATCCTTTATCGCATGTCACCCCTAACCGAATCCTTGATCGAGGAACTCGAGCACGCCCCGGAGAGTGTGCAGCGGGAGGTGCTCGCTTTTCTGCGGCATCTGCGGGCACGCGGCGCCGGCAATGATGGAAGCGAGGACGTGCATGCTTTGCTGCCGCTCGCGGAGTCAGCCTGGGCGGTGAATTGGGATACTCCTGAAGAGGATGAGGCGTGGCGGAATTTGTAGGCGGCGACGTGGTCGTCGTGCCGTTTCCGTTCACCGATCTTCGGTCGAGCAAGCGGCGGCCCGCCGTCGTGCTCGCGACGTTCGCACGGGGCGACCTG
>JBJOHE010000483.1:0-4123 GCA_046047895.1 Planctomycetota bacterium
GCCGCCTGACCATCAGCCCCGCGACTCCGCCCCACCCGATCCAGCAGCCCCGAAGGAACGCTTCCCGATGATGATCTCCTACGCCCAGAACTTCGAAGACGTGGTGCTGCAGCGGGTCTTCCATGCCTGCGACCAGGGCCGTTACGTCGACATCGGCGGCTACGACCCCGTGGTTGACTCAGTCACCAAGCACTTCTACGACCGCGGCTGGTCCGGGGTGAACGTGGAGCCGGTGAAGCGGTTCCACCAGAAGTTCGTCGAACAGCGGCCCCGCGACTGGAATCTCAACGTGGTCTGTGGCCCCACGACCGGGAGCATCGATTTCCACGAGTGGGGCGACTCGGGTCTCTCCACCTACGTCGAGACCTTCGACCCCAAGGCGGTGGCCCAGTTCGGCTTCGAGCGGACGAGCTACACGGTGCCGATGACCACGCTCGCCGAGATCACCCGCCAACTGCCTCCGGGCGAGGTGGAGTTTCTCAAGATCGACGTGGAGGGCGCCGAACGGGATGTGCTGCTTGGCGGCGACTGGCGGTCGTTCCGGCCGCGGGTGATCCTGCTCGAGGCGATCAAGCCGAAGCTGCCTGGCTGCGACCCCTACTCCTACGAACCGGCCTGGCTCGACTGGGAAGGGCTCCTGTTTCAGCATGGCTATGAGTTCGCCCTGTTCGACGGGCTCAACCGGTTCTACTACCGCCGCGAAGAGCCGGCCTTGCGGGAACCGCTCTCCTACCCCGCCAACATCACCGACGGCTTCACCCTCGTGCCCGGCCACTACCTGTCCCGCAAGCCGGCCGCCTGAAGCCCTCCCTCCCGCCATCGACCTTCCGAGGAAAGCCCGTGACGCTCTGGTATGACGTCTCCGATCTCACGACCTGGACCCTGCCGCACCTGACCGGTATCCAGCGAACCACGGTCGGCATCCTCAACGGCCTCGTCGCCGATGCCGCAACGCCGCGGCTCGTGCGATTCGATGCGACTACTCAGGCGTTTGTGCCGATCGAGGCACGCGACCTTCCCGAGGCCGTGCGTCGCCACCGTCCCTGGCTGGCGAGCGGACCCGCGGCAGCAGGGGCCGCAGCCGCTCCCGCCGCGGCTCGGCCGGCTGCTGCAGCCCCGCACCGCCGGCGGCGGCGACTCTTCCATCGCGACACAATCTTCGGCACGAGCCCTGCGGCCGGTGAACTGCGGCAGTCGTTCCGCGAATTCAAGGCTGCCGCCCGCCAACTGCGAAAGAAGTTCTCCCGCTGGTCGGTGGTGCGGTTTTCCGAGGCCGCCCCGGCTGCCCCCGTTGCAACCAGCCGCTTCGGCCGCACCACGGTGCCCCGACCGCTGCCGCATGCCAGCGGGCAGCTCGGCTGCTTCGCTCCCGGTGACGTGCTGCTCTCGCTTGGCGCGTCCTGGCCGATCGCGGGTCATGCCAAAGCGGCCGCGGGCCTGCGGGCCGGTGGCGTCCGCGTGATGCGGATGGTCTACGACCTGATCCCTACCATCAAGCCGCAGTGGGTCGACGAGCCGACCGTCCGACAGGTCACCAACTGGGTTCGCCGGGTGCTCACGGAGTCGGACCACGTGTTCACGATCTCCGAGTTCTCCCGCAGCGAGATCGAGGCCTACTGCGCGGAAAGCCGGTTCGCTCTGCCGTCGCTCTCGGTCGTGCGGCTGGGCGACACGCTCGAGTCTGCCGGCGAAGACCATCCCCCGATGCCCCGGTTCGTGCCCCGGCGACCGTTCTTCGTCTGCGTCTCCACGCTCGACATCCGCAAGAACCATCGCCTGCTCTACGACGCCTGGAATCTGCTGGCCGCCCGAGATCCCGACCGCTGCCCCGACCTCATCTGCCTCGGCGTGCCCCATCTCTACGTCACCGACCTGCTCCGGGAGATCCGCCAGGATCGGGCCGTCAACGGCCGGATTCACTTTCTCCACGGGATCGAAGACGCGGAGCTTGCCTGGTACTACCGCCACTGCGCCGCCACGATCTATCCCTCGCGGTATGAGGGCTGGGGTCTGCCCGTGGCCGAGAGCCTCTGCCACGGCCGGCTCTGCCTGGCCTCGAACGCCACCAGTATTCCTGAGATCAGCGCTGATCTGCCGGCCTTCTTCGACCCGCTCGACGTGCATGGGCTCGTGGCCCTGGTCGAAAGGACACTTCACGATCCGGCCTGGGTGCGGGAGCGGGAGGCGGAGATCCGCAGGCGGTTCGAGCCCACGCCTTGGACAAACACGGCCAGCCAGGTGCTCGCCGCGGTCGCAGCCGTCGAACACCGCTCGACTCGCGGCCTTGAGGCCGCCTGACACCCAGCGGATTGCCCTGTCAGCACAGGATCTCCCCTCATGTCGCTCTCCAGCAGCCTCCGGTCGCTCGAACGAACCTGGCTGCGGCCTCTCGGCCGGCGGCTGCGGCTGCCGCTCCACGGACGACGGGCAGGCCGGATCGCAGCACTTGAAGACCGGGTGGAGGAACTCGAGTCGCTGGTGCGGGAACTGACCGGGCTCGTGTATCTCAGGCTCGATGACGAGGCAGCCATCCCATCCGTGTCCTCCTCCGAGGCGGCGGCGCGGGAGGCAGCATGACCGCCCCCCGCACGGTGCTCGTCGATCTCCGAGCGGCCCAGTTCGACGGTGACCGCGGCATCCCGGCCTATCTCCAGAGCCTCACGGCCCAGCTCGTGCGGCGGTCGGAGGGATGCCGGTGGCTGCTCCTCCACGACGCCCGTCGACCGCTGCCAAGCCGGGCCGCGGAGCTGGCGGATGGCGCAGCATGGCGGACGGAGGCTGAACTCGAGCGGGATCGATCCCTGCATATCGACACCCTGCTCACCGGCTGCTTCTTCCTCCCGGATCATCGCTGCGGGCCCGCGGCGCTCTGGCCTGCCTGGCTGGGCCGCCACCAGCCGCGGCGGCTGGGGATCGTCTACGACCTCGTGCCGCTCCTGTTCCCCGACCGGTATCTCGCCAAGCCCCGGGCCCGGCGGCACTACCTCGACTCGCTCCGCCTGCTGCGACGGTGCGACCGGCTCTTCGCCATCAGCCACGCCACCCGCCGCGACACGATCCGCCACGCCGCCGTCGATCCGGCCCGGATCGAGTGCATCTACGGCGACATCGACCATCGCAAGCGGGCGCTGATGTGCGAGCCGGCGGAAAGGTCAGCCGGGCTGCCGGCCCGCGTCGGCCTCCGTGGGCCGTACTGCGTCTGCATCGGTGGCGGCGACTGGCGGAAGAATATGCCGACGGCGATCCGGGCCTTCGCAGACTTCCACGCCACGCATCCCGACCATCGGTTGGCCATCGTCTGCAAGCTCGGGGTTGAACGGGTGGACGAACTCGAGCGGCTCGCGACATCCCTGGGTCTGCCAGCCGGCGCCGTCGTCTGCACAGGCTACGTCTCCGACGAGGATCTCGTGGGCCTCGTCCGCCATGCGCGGCTGCTTCTCTACCCGTCGCTCTACGAGGGCCTCGGCCTGCCGGTGCTCGAAGCCTACGGCTGCGGCACGCCGGCGGTCGGTTCCGCCACGTCGAGCGTGGCCGAATTGCTCCTGCCGGAACTCGCCTGCGATCCCACCGATCCCGCGGCGCTCGCCGGGGCGATGCGGCGGCTGACCGGCGACGCGACCCTGCGGGAGCGATCGCTCGCCTTCGGTACCAGACTCCTCGCCGAGTCGCTCGGCTGGGATCGGGCCGCCGACCGGGTGCTGGCAGCCCTCGGCCCCGCCCGCCGCCCCGGCCTGGCGACAGGCCAGCCGCGGGTGGCCGTGGCGGGCGTGCTGCCGCCGGCGCGAACCGGGATCGCCGCATTCACCGCGCGGTTCCTCAAGAGCGACCAGTGGCAGACAACCTTCTACGAAGCCGGCGCTGGGCCCCGCATCTCGCATCCCGGCGGCGACGGCGAACGCCCAGTGCGGCCGATCGAGTCGCTTGCCGCCTCGCTCCTTCGCGGCCGGCACGAGACGGCAATCTTCGTCCTGGGGAACTCACCGCATCATGTGAAGGTGCTCGACGCCCTGATGCAGACCCGTGGCACTGCAGCCCGCCGGATCGCGTATCTCCACGAGGCTGCGCTCGAGTCACTGTTTCGGGCCTGGCTTGGCCCGGCGGCGGAGCAGCTGCCCGCGCCGCC
>JBJOHE010000484.1:0-4512 GCA_046047895.1 Planctomycetota bacterium
GGCGTGGCCGACGCGTTTCTGTGGACAGGCGACATCGAGTTTCTCAAGGAGCTCATGCCGCGACTGCGGCAGGCGGTCGGCTTCACCCGCCGGGAGTGCGGGCTCGAGCGGGGCCGGCATGCGGTGATCGGCTGGCCGGGCCACGACGGCCGTAGCGGCATCACGCTCTCGGCAACGGGAGAGAAGACGGTGCACCCCGGCCGCGGCATCGGCAACAATTACTGGGATCTCCTCCCGTTCGGCGGCCACGATGCCTTTGCCACGCTTCAGATCGAACAGGCTCTCCGCCGGCTCGCGGAACTCGAAGGGGCTGCGGAAGACCATCCGGAGTGGGAGATCCCGCCCCCGGGCTCCGACGACCTTGCCGCCGCCGGTCTCACGGCGCTCGCCGACGAGATTCGCGGCGACTTTCGGCCGACCTTTTGGAGCAACGCGACCGGCCGGTTCGTCGGCTGGATCGACTCCGACGGCCGGGCCTACGACTACGGTTTTACATTTCTCAATTTGGAGGCGGTGGCCCGCGGGCTGGCGTCCGCCCCGCAGGCCGAGCAGATTCTCGACTGGGTCGATGGCCAACGGATCGTCACGGGCGACACCTCGCAGGGCCCCGACATCTATCACTGGCGGTTTGGGCCCCGATCGACGACCCGGCGGAATGTCGAGGCGTATGTCTGGAGCTGGCTCGATCCGGAGTCGATTCCCTGGGGCGGCCAGGTGCAGGACGGCGGCGCCGTGCTTGGGTTTTCTTCTTTCGACCTGCTTGCGCGGCTGCGGGTGCGGGGGCCCGATGACGCCTGGCGACGGCTGGCGGCAATCACCGAGTGGTTCGCCGCGGTGCAGGCGGCCGGCGGCTACCGTGCCTATTACGCCGTGCCGGGGCGGGGATCCCTCCAGGGCGGCGGCACCCCTGGCGGGCTCGGCTGCGACATGGAATTCCTCGAGAGCGTGCTCGTGCCGCAGGTCGTGCTCGAAGGATTTCTCGGCTTGGAGCCCACGGTCGATGGATGCCGGATCTCGCCACGGCTCCCGGCCGACTGGCCGGCGGTGACCGTTCGTGGCATCCACCTCCAGGGCGGAGTCATCGACGCCACGGCTGATCGTGATGGTACGGTCGCGGTCGACCTCGTGAGGCCGGCCCCTCGTCCCTTGGCCGTCGAAGTCGGAGTCGCCCGTGGAGTGCTCGACGCTGCTCGGCCCCGCCTACGGCTGGCCGGTCCGGCGCCGAAGATCCTCAGCCCCTGATGCCCGCATCGCCAGCGGAGTCGCTCCGATTCGTCCCACCCATCTCGTGTCGTTCGCGAATCGTCGCTATGCCGGATCGCTTGCCCGGCTTCGCCGGGAGGCGGCGGCGGTGGGGCTGTTTGCCAGCGTGCGGCTGCTCGATGACCGGGCCTTCGACGCTGCGACCCGCGCCCGGCTGGCAGCGGCCAGCCGGCTCCATCCCCGTGGCTACGGCCTTTGGACCTGGAAGCCGGCCGTGATCGGCCGGGCGCTCACGAGCGTGCCGGAGGGCGATCTCGTCGTCTATTGCGACGCCGGCTGCTCGCTGAATGCCGAGGGCCGGCCGCGGCTCGCCGAGTATCTCGCGCTGGCGGCCGGCCATCCCTCGGCCGCGCTTGCCTTCGCCCTCGACGGTACCGTGGGGGAGTGGACCAAGCGGGCCGCGCTCGCCGCGTTCGACCGGGATCGCCCCGAGGTCCGCAGCCTGCCGATGATCTCGGCCACCTGCCTCGTGCTGCGAAACTCCGCCGCGGTTCGCGACCTCGTGGCCGCCTGGGCGGCCGGGATGGCCGACCTTACGCTCGTCGACGATTCGCCATCGCGCGACGGCGAGCATCCGGAGTTTCGCGGGCATCGGCATGATCAGAGCATCTTCACGCTTCTGGCCCACGACCGCGGGCTCCAGGCGATTCCCGACGAAACCTGGTGGCCGGGCCAGTGGGCGGCGCGGCGGACGTTTCCGATCCACGCCCGCCGCTGGCGGCAGCGGCTGCCCTGGCCGCAGTGGTGGATGCGGCACATGCCCTGGCCACGATGGTAGCGGCTCGTATCGGTCAGGCGGCTGGATTACCGGTCTCCAGCGGCCGGGCTTGAAGAATGCCGGTGGATCGGGCGATGATGCGGGGAGTCGCGCGGACCCGCTCGGGCGATGTCGCGTCTTTCATGGCCCCGCCTCTCCCGAGATTCTGCCGTGGCCCAAACCATCAGCGTTCGTGGCATCCCTCGCAGCGGCGTCCATTGGGAGTATCTTCTCCCGATCGCGACGGTTCATCTGCTGGCCTGTCTGGCCCTCGTGCCGTGGTGCTTCAGTTGGTCGGGGCTGGCGCTCGCCCTCGGCGGCACAATCGTGTTCGGCACCTGCGGCATCAATCTCTGCTACCACCGGCTCTTGGCCCATCGGAGCCTGAAGGTGCCCCGGCCGCTCGAACGGTCGCTGGCGACGATCGCCCTCTGCTCCCTGGAGGACACTCCCGCCCGCTGGGTCGCCAATCATCGCCTCCATCATGTGCATTCCGACGAACCGCTCGATCCCCACTCACCTCGCGACGGGATTGGCTGGTCGCACGCCGGCTGGCTGTTTCGCAGCGCCCCTGGACGTCGCACCTACGCCTTCTTCGAGAAGTACGCCCGCGACATCCTCGCCGACGACTACTACCGCTGGCTGGAGCGGAATCCAATGGCGATCCTTTGGATCTACGCGATCCACGCCGCCGGGTTCGCGGCCGCTGGATACCTCGTGGCCCGCATCGGCGGCGGTGACGCGGCCCAGGCGCGGCAACTGGCCGCCAGTTGGCTCGTCTGGGGCGTGTTCGTGCGGACGCTCCTCGTCTGGCACATCACCTGGAGCGTCAACTCCCTGACCCATCTCTTCGGCTACCGCACCTACGAGACGAACGAAGACAGCCGCAACAACTGGCTGGTGGGCCTCGTGGCCATGGGTGAGGGCTGGCACAACAACCATCACCATGATCCGGCGAGCGCGAGCGTGCAGCACCGGTGGTGGGAAATCGACGTCACATACTACATCATCCTCGCCCTCGAGCGGCTGGGGCTGGCGACCGAGGTGATTCGCCCGCGGCACCAGCGGCAGGGCTGACCCCCGGCGACCTTCGGGTGTGACCGGATCGGCTGTCGCGATTCGCGAACGCGAGCCGACCCCCGTGACGTCGGGGCCGGTCAACTGACGGAGGCTGCCAGAAGCTTCACGCTCGCCACCGCGAGGACCACGGCCATCAGGAGCCGGAGACCGCGGATCGGCAGGTAATACGCGCCGAGCCGGGAGCCGATGAACCCGCCTGCGGCGGCCGCTGCCACGACCACCGGCTCGATCGCGGTGAGGCTGCTGCCGCGTGCCAGCCAGCCACCCAGGCCGGCCGCCGAGTTGACGAGGATGAAGACGACCGACACCGCCGCCACCTGACGCGTGGTGGCGACGCCGAGCGTGAGGAGCAGCGGGGTCAGGAAGACGCCGCCTCCCACGCCAGTCAGCCCCGAGGCCAGACCCAGGGCGGCGCCAATGGCGGCGAGCGTGGGGCGCGAGAGCTGCCGCAGGGTCGCCGGACCCTCGCCCGGCATGGGGCGGAAGACGGCGGCCGATTCCCCGCTCCGAGGGAAGAGTTCAACGATGATCCGCACGGCCGAGAAGGCGAGCACGAGTCCGAGCAGGCCTTCGAAGATCGTGGTCGGCAGCGCCAGGCTGCCACCGATCGCCGCAGCCGGCACGCTCGCGGCAGCCAGCGGCAGGAACAGGTCGCGGCGGAAGTGGCCGGCCCGCCCAAACTGCACGGTGCCGATCGCCGCCACGACCAGGTTCAGCACCAGCGCCGTCGGCCGGATCACCTCGGGGGAGAGCCCTAGGAGGCCCATCACCGCGATGTAGCCCGTGGCCCCGGCATGCCCGACCGACGCATAGAGCAGCGCCACGGCCGCAACCGCCGCCGGCAGAATCCAAGTGGTCATGGTCGTGGTGCCCGCCCGGCTGGCTGGGCTCCGGTGGCTCGGCTGCGAGCGGCCGCCTGATCCGAGCGAAGCCTCTCTGAAGATACGATACCGGCAGCCGTCATGCCGCGCGGGCCGCGTTGACGGCGGAGGCGGCGTAGATCGCCAGGGCGATCCAGACGATCACGAATCCGATCAGCTTGCCGGCGTCAAAGGGCTCGCCATAGACGAACAGCCCCAAGAGAAACTGCAGTGACGGGCCGATGTATTGCATCAGCCCGATGGCGGAGAGCGGGATCCGCTGGGCGGCCGCCGAGAAGCAGAGCAGCGGCACGGCCGTGATCAGCCCCGAGGCCATCATCAACAGGCTCGTCGGCCAGTCCGCATGGCCAAACACCCCGCGGCCCGCCGCGTGCTCTGTCGCGAGGAACACCACCGCGGGCGTGAGCAAGAGCAGCGTCTCCACCGTCAGCGAGGAGAGTGCCGGTAGCGTGGTCTTCTTCTTCGCCAGGCCGTAGAGGCAGAAGGAGCCCGCGAGAAAGATCGCGATCCAGGGGAAGTGGTGGTATTGGC
>JBJOHE010000485.1:0-2718 GCA_046047895.1 Planctomycetota bacterium
CACCGATCTTCGTCCGCTGCCACCACTGTCCGGCCCGCTCGCCCCCCTTCCGCATCACGAGCCGGTGCCGCCCCCAGTAGACGAGGTCGGGGCTCTCGCTGATGTAGATGTCGCCGAAGGGAGTATGGCCGTCGTCGCTCGGCCGGCTCAGCATCAGGTAGCGGCCGCCCACGCGGCGCGGAAAGAGCACGCCGTTGCGATTGAAGGGGAGAAAGGCGTTTTCCAACCGCTCGAACGACTGGAAGTCGGCGGTTCGGGCCAGGGCGATCGTCGGCCCGTTGCGGCCGCCGCACCAGGAGACGTAGTAGCTCCCCTCGATCGGGACCACCCGTGGGTCGTAGGCATAGTCGGCAGGGTCGGCAGGATCGTTGACGAACTCGACCGGCTCGGGTTCGATCTGCCAGGCGAGCCCGTCGTCGCTCCAGCCGACGTGGAGCCGCGGAAACCTCGTCTGCTGCTCGAGGCGAAACACGGCCGCGAACCGGTCCTCAAACCTCACCGCTGCGCTGTTGTAGATGCCCTGCACGCCGGGAGCCGGCCGCCGCGGGATGATCGGATTTGCCGCATGCCGCCAGACGACGTCGCTGCACCCGGCCGGCCGCTCCTGCCAGGGAATCGGCGGCTCCGCCGCGATGCTGCCATTTCGCCTAGCCGACGCCAGCGGCCCAACGACTGCCTGCTCGCTCGTCATCACGAAGTCCTCGTTCGGAAAGCGGTCCATTCCTCGCCCCTTGACCCTCATCATTCAAGTATTTTCCCAAGGGTTTTTCAAGGGCGGCTGCCGAGACTGTGCGGCCGGGGCCGGAAGCCCGCCGTGCTGGCGGACAGGCGAGGGTACACTCGCCACGATGCCACCCCGCAGCCCCCGCCTCCAGGACGTCGCTGATCTCGCCAAGGTCTCCCTCGGGGCTGCCTCACGGATTCTCCGCGGCGATGACGCCCATTTCAGCCCGGAGACCAGAGAGCGGGTGCTGGCCGCGTCGCGGAAGCTCGGCTGGCGACGGAACCTGCTCGTCAGCGGCATGCAGACGGGGAAAACCCGCACGGTAGGCGTGGTGATTCCGCCGTACGACTCCTTCTGGGTGTCGGTGCTCTCGGGGATCCATTCACGGCTGGCGGAGGCCGACTTTCTGCCGATCACTGTCTGGCTCGGCGACATTGAGCACATGCCCCACTTCGAGGCCGACGAACAGCAGGGTATCCGGCTGATGAACCGGCTGCTCGACCGCCGGGTCGATGGGCTGATCCTCTGGCCGCCCTTCGGCCTGGCCTACTACCACCACGCCCGGGAATTGCGAGACAGCAAGGTTCCCGTGGTGATGATCGACTACCACTCCGACAAGCAGATCTGCGACACGGTCGCCACGGATGAGCGGCACGCCACGAACCTCGTGGCCCGGCATCTGGCCGACCTCGGCCACAAGCGGATCGCCTACATCAGCGGCCGGGAAATCCCGTCCCAGACCTGGGCGATGGAGCGGCGAAAAGGGCTCGAAGAGGCGATCGCGGGCCTCAAGGGGGTGGAGCTCAAGAGCTGGCGGCTCAACCGGGAGGGCAGCAACGGCGTGGAGGTGGCCAGGCGGGCCCTCTCGAGCCGGCTGCGGCCCACGGCCGTCATTGCCGCCACCGACCACGAGGCGGTCGACGTCTACCAGGCGGCGGCCGATCTCGGGCTTTCCATTCCCGGCGACATTTCGGTCGTCGGGTTCGCCGACCTCGACTTCGCCGCCACGATGGCCCCGCCGCTCACGACCGTCCGGCAGCGGGCCGCCGAGATCGGGGCCCGGGCGGCGACGATCATGCTTGAGCGGATCAACGGTGGCGACCTAAGCGAGCCCCACGTCGACGCTCGAATCGCGGCCGACCTGGTCTTCCGCCGGTCGACCGGCCCCGCCAGGTCGCGGCGGTAGCGCCGCCGGCGGTTTCGCCCAGAGAAACCCGGCTCCGGCCCGGGCGGCGACACTCGGAAATCGACCTCTTGACGTCCTCGCCGCACTGCCGGTAAAGTACTTTCAGCGTCGGGTTTTGTGCAGAGATTTCGGACTGCACCGGGGAGGGGACGATGGCTTTCGTTGTGTCGCGCCGCGTGTCGTGGTCGAGCCCCGCAGCATTCCCGTCGGCTGCGAAGCCCGGGTTTACCTTAGTCGAATTGCTCGTGGTGATCGCGATCATCGCCACGCTCATCGGCCTGCTCCTGCCCGCCGTGCAGAGCGCCCGCGAAGCGGCCCGCCGCACGGGCTGTCAAAACAATCTCAAGCAGATCGGGCTCGCCTCGCAGGTACACGCCAGCGCCCGCAAGCATTTCCCGACGGCGGGCGGCAACACCCAAGATCTCTACTTCGCGCCGGCGCCCGGCTCGGGATACGCCCGCGCCGGCTGGGCGTTTCAGATCCTGCCGTATCTCGAGGAGCAGGGGCTCCACAAACTCGCCGTCGACAACAACGATCCCTACCGGGGCGTGCCGACGCTCGGCGACACCACGATCATGGAGGTGCCGATCGCGGGCTACAAATGCCCGTCGCGAAGCATGCGGCAGAGCCAGCCGACGCAATTCGGCGAGGTCTACCACATGAGCGACTATGCCGGTGTGATCACCGACTGGACCTTCGAGTGGCAGACGGTGGCCGACTCCAGGACCAACCGAAAGAAGCACGACGAGGAACGGCAGCGGGCCTGGCGGGGCCTGATCGCCAAGGGCGGCCAGGCCTATTCGGGCGG
>JBJOHE010000486.1:0-15180 GCA_046047895.1 Planctomycetota bacterium
ATCTCCGCCTGCCAGGCATCGCCGCGGCGGCTGCGGATCGCCCACAGCCAGGCCGCCTCGCCCGCAGGCAGGGAAAACCTGATCCGCCCGTCGCTGGCCGCGACTGTCGGCCGGCTCGGCAGCGGCCCCGCCGCGGGCCGGATCGCCGGCACCAGCGCCCGCTCGGCGTAGGGCCCGCTCGCGAGCTTCGTGGCCACGCCATCGAAGTCATCGGCGAGGGCCTTCATGCTGAAGTGGATGTTGCCGCCGGCCCCGGGGTCGGCTCGCGTGGCTGCGACCTGGTCGAGGATCTCCTGCGCCTCCCAGACGGTTGCCGACGGGACCGCGGCCGGATCCCGCCGCACCCGCGAGGTGTAGTTGCCGGGCCAGAGGCCGCGGTGCTGGTGGTTCTCACCGGCCCACCAGTCGAGCAGTTTCGCATAGGGTTGCCCCTCGGAATCGAGCCGCCAGTAGAGTTGCGGGGCGAGGTAGTCGAGCCAGCCTTCGTGGAGCCACTTCCGCGGGTCGGCGTTGAGCGCCGCGACCTGATCGAGCCCCTTGATCCCCGGCGGATGGCCCGGCCGCCAGATGCCAAACGGGCTGATGCCCACAAGCACATGCGGCTTTTGTTCCTTGACCTCGCGCCAGAGGCGTTCCACGAGCCGGTCGACGTTATCCCGCCGCCAGGCAGCCCGATCAGCGAGGCCGCCGGCCGCCACGGCCCGGGCGTGGCTGGCCTCGTCGGGGAAGGGCACCAGCTTGCCCTCCTCGGCGACCGGGTAGGGATAGAAGTAGTCGTCGATGTGCACGCCATCGATGTCGTAGCGGGCGATGACGTCCCGCACGACCTCCAGAAACCGATCCGCCGCCGCCGGCTCACCCGGATCGAACCAAAGGAAGCCCCCGTACTTCCGCACGACCCCGGGCATCGCCAAGCTCGCATGGGTCGCGGACGCCGGTCCCTTGGCCCCCGTCATCCTGACGCGGTAGGGATTGAACCAAACATGGAGTTCCAGGCCGCGGGCATGGGCCTCGGCGATGGCGAAAGCCAGCGGATCATAGGGCGGGTTCGGAGGCTCCCCCATCGTGCCGGTGAGGTATTCCGACCACGGCTCGAGCGACGACTCATAGAGGGCGTCGGCCGCGGGCCGGATCTGGAGGATCACGGCGTTGAGGCGGGTCTCGACCGCCCGGTCGAGAAGGCGAATCAGTTCGGCCCGCTGCTCATCAGCCGGCAGGCCTGGCTTCGAGGGCCAGTCGATGTTGGCGACGGTGGCGATCCAGGCGGCGCGAAACTCGCGGCGGAGAGGCGGCGGCTCGTCGGCCTGCGCCGGCGAGACAGTCACCAGACCGAGGATGACTGCCACGGCCAGGCCGAGCGACCGCTCCCGATTGAAGAACCACTTCATTGCACGCTTCTCCCCTCACGAGCACTTCTGGGATACTACTGGAAGGATACGACCGTCGACAGCCGCTTGAGGGTGCTGCAAACAGTCCAAGGCACCCCCAGCAGGGTATCTCTGGCGGCCGCCGTCGGCTTTTCGTAGAAGCCCTTCCTCCATCAACGGCCGCCAGTTGCCATGTCCACCATGCCGCCCCGCGAGATCACCGCGACGGAGTTCGTCGAGCTCAAGGCTGTCGGCGAACTGCTCCTGCTCGACTGCCGCGAACCCGAGGAGCACGCGATCGCCCGGATCGAAGGGGGCAGGCTGATTCCGATGCGGCAGATTCCCGAACGGCTCGCGGAGCTTGAGGCCTGGCGGCACAAGCCGCTCATCGTTCACTGCCACCATGGCGTCCGCAGCCTCCGGGTCGTGGAGTTTCTCCGGGGCAAAGGCTTCTCGCAGGCCCAGAGCCTCGCCGGCGGGATCGAAGCCTGGAGCCTGGAGATCGACCCGGCCGTGCCCCGCTATTGAGCAGCCAAGGCCAGTGCGAAAAGGTCCCTGCCATCACACCGAGGCAACCGGGCGTGGCAGCGCAGCCCCGTGGCTCCGCCAGATCCTCGACATCATGATGCACCTCTGCTACATCTTGATGCATGAGAACAACGGTCACGATCCCCGATGACCTGCTACGCAGGGCCAAGCAAGTGGCCGCCGAGCGGTCCTGCACGCTCAGCGATGTCGTGCGAGAGGCGCTGCAGAAAGTGTTCGCGCAACCGCGGCCCGCGGGCCGGCAGGGGCCGACGCGGCTCACCACGTTTCGTGGTCATGGCGTTCTCCCGGGCATCGATCTCGACAACTCCGCGACTCTGCTCGACGCGATGGAGGATCGATGATTCTGCTCGATGTCAATGTGCTCGTGTATGCACACCGGGAGGACACCGATCGCCACAAGGAGTACCGCCGGTGGCTGGAGCGGCAACTCGATTCCGCGCTGGGTTGTGCCGTCTCTGACCTGGCGCTGAGTGGCTGCCTGCGAGTCATCACACACCCCCGAATCTGAAATCCGCCGACTCCCTTGGCCCGGGCGATCGCCTTTGCGAGTGGCATCCGCTGGATCCGTAGGCCACGTGCCCGGGCCGCACGAGTCGCTCACCAACTCGGCGATGGTTGCGACAGTGCCGTTGGCCGGGCTATCCCGCGTGCCGACGCTGCTTGTTGACGGCGGTTCGAAACAGCGGCTCGAGCAGGTCGCCACGGTCAGCGGCTGCCTCATTGGAACGAAGTCGAGTTGCGACACCGACCGCAATCCATTATTTTGATGGATGAGAAATATGGTTTTGATGGATCTGCTTTCCTCGCAAGCCCGCCCTGAAATCGTCATGATCAAAACTCAAATCCAGATCCCAGATGACCTCTATCGCCGCGTGAAGCGTCTGGCCGAATCACAGGAATGGTCTCTGGCAGAAACGCTGCGGCGGGCCGCGGAACTTTTGCTCGCGGTTCGTCCCGCGGTTGCAACGGGCGGCAAGACGGCCTGGCGGCTCGACCCTCCGGCGAACACGAGGCTGCGAACCGACCCTTTCGCCGACCCCGACTGGCGGGCCAAGGCAAACCTCGGCGAGGCCGCATCGAGATTGCTCGATCGCTCGCGGAGGTGATGCACCGCCATGCTCGCCTGCGACACGAACGTCCTTTTCCCGGCCATCGAAGCGTCGCATCCGCAGCACGCGATTGCCCGGGCATGGCTTGAATCGCGGATCCATGACGAGACGTTCGCGCTCTGCGAACTCGTTCTCGTGGAAACGTATACGTTGCTGCGGAATCCGCTCATTTGCTCGAAGCCGCTGTCATCCACGGCCGCCGTGGACAAGATCGCCAACCTGCGTAGCAATCCAGCATGGCTGATTCTTGACTACCCAGGCCCGGGACTCATGGAGAAGGTCTGGGCATCTGCTCGGGCCTCGGATTCGGTTCGTCGCATCTACGACATCCGCCTAGGGTTGACGCTGCGGCACTATGGCGTGAAGCGATTCGCTACGGCGAACACCAAGGACTTCAAGGGATTGGGCTTTGAGCAGGTGTGGAATCCACTCCATTGACATACCCACGCCCTGACAACGTGGCGCACCGCACCACACGGCCCGCCGGGCGGCTGCCCGCCCTGGCCGACAGCCTCGCAGGGGAAATCGGGGACGGGAGCCGATTTGCGTTACCTGAACGCTGTGCAGCCCCCAAGCGATTTTGATGCAAATCGGCTCCCGTCCCACTCCCGTTCGTAAACATGGCGATGGAGCCGGACGCAGCCAGAGGAGACAACTGAGCCGCTCGAAGCCAGGTACTGAGTTTTCAGACAGAGCCTAGGTTCATGCTTTCCGCTTCGCGTGAAGAGGATGCACGGGCCCCATCGGTTTGAAAAACGTTCCGAAGACTGGGGGGATTTCCTTGACAACCACCCGCAGACTGGAGCCTTCAGCCTGCAACGCTGCGTCTAGGAGGTCGTCGTGCTCGGGCAAGCCTTGCAGCACACGATCGACCTGCGGCAGCCAGCGTTCACGGAGCCTTTCGGAATACGGGTGCCGCTCGTCCAGCCAATGCCGGAGCAGACACTCCCGCTTCGCCGGGTCTCGCCAAAATCGGCGGCCGTACTCCAACCGTGCTTCATCGTGATAGAGGAGTCTTCTCATTGCCGTCGTCTTGCCCTCAACACCCCTCACAGGATCCCGATGTGCTTGGCCCAATCGGCATGCTTCCGATCCCGAGGTTCATTTCGCTTCAGCTTCGGCACGAGAATATCGGCCGGGGAAGGCACGACAACGGTCAGCCTGCCATAGGTTCGCAGCGCGGCTCGCTGCTCCCAATCTGCGGGAAACTCCTTGAGAACCGACGCCGGGAGAAGATTCACGTGCCACCCGTGAACCTGCTCAAATTCACTGCCGATCAGGGCGTCGTAACACATCCAAGCGAGAGCGTCCGAATCGGTCACCGGATCGACATCCATGCTGTTTTCGGGCAGTGGAGCATCCAGCCCTCGATCGGCGGCGTGCCACAGCAGAGCCGCCGATCCAATGAGCGTCATTGACGCGGGTTCGCCCAAGACCTCTCCCCACTCCACGAGCCAATCAACGATCTGTTGCGGCCTGGAAAGCTCTCGACGCGGCATGACGACCGTATCTTTCCGCTCACATGAGATAAGCAAGAGTCCTTCAGCCTTTCAAGATAAGCCGGTCAATGACACTTCCACAACCTGTGGCGAGATGAAGAGCGGTTCATGCTCACGGCTGGGGCCCATGGCGGTTGACGTGGCACAGGTTTCCGCCGTGATGTCCGACACGACTCGTGAGCGGCTTGAGCGTGCTCTACTCGGCAATGGAAGCACCTCCGGGATCATCGCCGCTGCGAGCGCGATCCGCATCTCGACGGACGGCACGCTCGTGTCGAATCACAGCGACGACTACTCCCTCAGGGCCGGCATCTCCAGCACTGGCACGATCCGCATCCCGGGCGGGGTCGCGGTCTATACTCTCGCGGCGTGGCACACGACACCACACGGCCCCCCGGGCAGCTGCCCGCCCTGGCCGACAGCCTCGAAACCCACAGCGGGTTCGCAGACGTGGTCGCCGCCCTTCGCGAAGGGCATGGCGGCACGATCGGCGGAACCTGGGGATCGGCCTCTGCGCTCTCAGTGGCGGCGATTCTCCGCGGCTGGGGCGGACCGGCTGCGGGAGGTGACGCCGGCGGCTCAGGCTCGCTTGTGGTGGTCATGCCCCACGCAGCCGAGGCCGAGGCCTTTCTCGACGACTTTGCCCTGTTCTCGGACGCCACGGCCCTCCTCCTCCCGGCTGTCGAAGACTTTGAGGTCGGCGAGGCCGAGTCGCTCGCGGCCGACCCCGTGGAGGTGGAGCGGCTCGCCGCAGTGAAGCGGCTGGCCCTGCCCGATGGACCGCCCCCCCGACTCGTCGTGACGAGCATCCAGGCGATCCTCGCGCCGCTCGTCGATCCCCGCGCGATCCAGGCAGGCACCCGGCGGCTGACCGTCGGCGGCACGGTCAACCCCGAGGAACTCGCCGAGTGGCTCGCCGCCCGCGGCTGGCAGGCGGCCGACGCGATCGACTCGGCCGGCTCCTTCGCCCGCCGCGGCGGGATCGTCGACCTGTTCGCCGCCGACTGGGAACGGCCCGTGCGGATGGAACTCTACGGCGACGAGATCGAGTCGCTGCGGACCTTCGACACCGTCTCCCAGCGAAGCGTGGCCACGCTCGACTCGATCGACCTCACCGCCCTGGCGGCCGAGCCCGGCGCGGCGGCGGCCGTCCGCCACACCCACCTGGCCGACCTCCTGCCGCCCGGCTCGTGCATCGCCTTCGTGGAACCGGGCGAATGCGTTGAAGAGGCCAAGCGGTTTCACCAGCGGCTGGAGGGTGTGGCAAACCTGTTTGCTCCCGAGGACGTCTTCGCCCGACTGCACCGGTTCCCGTCGCTCGCGCTCGCCGCGATTCCCCCATCGAGCCTCGACGCCACCGCCAATCTCGCCGTGGAAAGCGTCGAGCGGTTCACCGGCGTGCTCGACCGGGTTCGCGAGGAACTCGAGACGGTCGGCAAGGACCAGGACGTGTGGGTGGTCTGCCCTTCGGAGGCCGAGGAGACGCGGCTCGGGGAACTGCTCGCCGAGTCGGCCCCGGCCCGCACCGGCCGGCTCCACTTCGCCCGCGGCCGGCTCTCGGGCGGCTTTCGGCTCGTACCGGAAAAGCTCGTCTTGATTTCGAGCGCCGAGCTCTTCAACCGCGAGGAGGTCTCGACCCGCCCCGCTCGGCAACGGCTCTCCCGGGCGATCGACACCTTCCTCGACCTTCACGAGGGCGACTACGTCGTGCACGTCGCCCACGGCATCGGCCGCTATCGGGGCCTCAAGCTGCTCGAGAAGCAGGGCCGCACGGAAGAGTTTCTCGAGCTCGAATTCGCCGAGACCACCCGGATCTACGTGCCGGCCTCGGCGATCGAGCTGGTGCAGAAGTATGTCGGCGGCTCCAAGCTCGCTCCCAAGCTCGCGAAGATCGGCGGGGCGGCCTGGGCCAAACAGAAGGCGGCCGTCGAGCAGGCCGTGGCCGACATGGCCGCCGACATGCTCCGGCTCCAGGCCACGCGGGCCGCCCGGCCTGGCCACGCCTTCCCCCCCGACACCGACTGGCAGCGGCAGTTCGAGGAGGCCTTCCCTTACGACGAGACCCCCGACCAGCTCACCGCGATCGAGGCGATCCGCGAGGACATGCAGAAGCCACGGCCGATGGACCGGCTGCTCTGCGGCGACGTGGGCTTCGGCAAGACGGAGCTGGCGATGCGGGCGGCCTTCAAGGCGGCCGAGGCCGGCGCCCAGGTGGCCGTGCTCGTGCCCACGACCGTGCTCTGCGAGCAGCACCGCCGGACCTTCACCGCGCGGTTCTCCGAGTTTCCCTTCGTGGTTCGATCCCTCTCGCGGCTCACGCCCACGGCCGAGGAACGTGACACGCTCGAGGGCCTGGCCACGAAGAAGGTCGACATCGTGATCGGCACCCACCGGCTCGCCCAGGCCGACATCCACTTCGCCAACCTCGGGCTCGTGGTCGTCGACGAGGAGCAGCGGTTCGGGGTGGACGTGAAGGAGCGGCTCAAGGCCCTGCGGGCGAGCGTGGACGTGCTCACGATGACCGCCACGCCCATCCCGCGGACGCTCCACATGTCGATGCTCGGGATCCGTGACATCTCGAACCTCACCACGCCTCCTTCAAACCGCATCCCGGTGGAGACGAAGGTGGCCCGCTGGGACAAGGCCCTGATCCGGGCGGCGATCGAGCGGGAGCTCGCCCGCGGAGGCCAGGTCTATTTCGTGCACAACCGGATCCATGACATCCAGCGGGTGCTCCACCGGCTCCAGGCGATCGTGCCCGAGGCGACGATCGGCATCGCCCACGGCCGGCTCGGTGAGCACGAGCTCGAGGAGGTGATGGTGGGCTTCGTCCAGGGCAAGCTCGACATCTTGCTCGCCACCACGATCATCGAGAGCGGCCTCGACATCCCCCGGGCCAACACGATCTTCATCGACGAGGCCGACCACTACGGCCTGGCCGACCTCCACCAGCTCCGCGGTCGCGTGGGCCGCTCCCACCACCGGGCCTGGTGCTACCTGCTCGTCGATGAAGCCGCCCGGCTGACGAGCACCGCCGCCAAGCGGCTCCGGGCGATCCAGGAGTTTTCGAGCATGGGCGCAGGCTTCTCGCTGGCGATGCGGGATCTCGAAATCCGCGGCGCGGGGAACCTCCTTGGCACTCAGCAGAGCGGCCACATCGCCACCGTCGGCTACGAGCTTTACTGCCGGCTGCTCGAGCAGGCAGTCCGCGGGCTCAAGGCCCTCCCGCCGGCCGAGCCGCCGCCGGTGACCATCGACCTGCCGGGCGAAGCCTGGCTGCCCCGTGACTACATCCCCGACTACCGGGCCAAGATCGACGTCTACCGCCGGCTCTCGCGGGCCACGGCCGCCCGCCAGGTGGACGACATCGCCGCCGAACTCACCGACCGCTTCGGCCCGCCGCCCGACGAGGCCCGTCGGCTGCTCGACTTCGCCAAGCTCCGCTGCCGCGCGACGGATCTCGGCATCGACTCGATCACCCGGCACCCTGGCATGGTGATGATCGGCCACCACGACCGGAAGCGGATCGACCGGCTCCGGCTGGCAGCCGCCAAGAAGGGCCGGGTGGTGCGGCTCGTCGACCAGAAGACCGCCGTGATGCCACTCCAGCCCGACACGCTCGCCGACCCGAACAAACTCCTCGCCAGCGTGCGGTCGCTCCTTGACCTGGCCTGATCCGTGGTCACGGTGCAGAACGCACGCGAGCGGCGACGGCCCGAGAAGACGCCCCTCCACAAGGTCGTGTCGGAGAACCTCGAGAGCTGGCTCGCCTGGCGAGAAGCCGCCGAGCGACCCATGCCAGGATACGTCGAGGACGACCTCCGCGGCCATCTCAAGTGCGGGCTCCTCTGCTTCGGCTTCACCCGCGCGGTCTGCAAGACGTGCGGCACGGGATTCGTCTTGGCGGCCCGGCCGAGCCGGGCTCGGCAGCCATGGGACCCCTTGGCGTCCCCATCGGCTGCCTCGGGGCGCCGAGCCACGCTGTGCCCTCGAGGTCGAGGTGCCGAGTCTCGCGGAACCAGTCTCGTTCACCTGCGTTCATGCCGATTGGACGAAGGAGGCGATTCGCGTCAAGGCCATCCGCCGGGCTATGCTGCGACAATTGGCGGCACGCGATCGCTCCGCCACTGCGAGAATCCACGAGATGACGTACGAACAACTGCCCGACGAGTGGAAGGAATGGCTGAGCCTCTCGCCGTTGGAGCGGTTCGCCCGCGGTGAGCAGATGTTGGTCGAGTACATCGCCATGGGAGGCAGCCTTGACCCCGACCCCGATCCGACAAGTCCTTTCGACATTCCAGAAGAGTGGCGTCCGGACGTTGCTCATGGGCGGGCAGGCCTGCGTCTTCTACGGCGCGGCGCAGGTTAGCAAGGACATCGATTTCCTGGTGCTGGCCGAAGCGGATAACTTCGCCCGGCTCCAAGCGGCCCTGGAGACCTTGCAGGCAGATCGGATCGCCGTGCCGCCGTTCGACCCGGCAGCCCTGGCCCGTGGGCATGCGGTTCACTTTCGCTGTCGCGCACCAGGCGCGGTAGGTCTGCGGGTGGACGTCATGACCCGCCTGCGGGCGATGCCGGAGTTCACATCTCTGTGGGACCGTCGCACGACCCTGGTGGATGACGAGGGCGTCGAATATCACCTGCTCTGTATCCCGGATCTTGTGCAGGCCAAGAAGACGCAGCGGAGCAAAGACTGGCCGGTGATCGAACTGCTCGTCACGATTCATTACCGGCAGCATGCGGGCGAGGCCACGGATGGGCAGGTCGATTTCTGGCTGCATGAGGCCCGAACGCCCGAACTGCTCGTCGAACTTTGCCGGCGGTTTCCGACGCAGGCAGCCGAGGTGACGGCGAGCCGCCCACTGATTCGACTCGCGCGAGACCGATCACTGGACGACCTTCGCACGGCGCTCGACGCTGAAGTGCGGGCGGAGCAGGCCCGCGACCGCGACTACTGGGAACCGCTGCGGCGGGAGCTCGAGCAGTTTCGCCGAGAGCACCGCGACCGCTAGCGGCCGGTCGGACCGGGCTCTCGCCGACCCGAATCACAAGCTGAGGCGGGCCGTCACGGCGATGGCCATCGGGAACATCGGTAAGTCGCGCGATCCGGGTGCCGGTGGGCATGCGGGCAATGCGCATCCCGCAGGCTGCTGGGACCGGGCGACGGGAACACACCGCTCACGAGCCGCTCATCGCCGCGGTGATGGGTGAGGAAGTGCCATTGACCGGGCTACCCTTCGACGGATCTCGGCATCGACGCGATCACCCGGCACCCTGGCATGGTGATGATCGGCCACCACGACCGGAAGCGGATCGACCGGCTCCGGCTCGCAGCCGCCAAGAAGGGCCGGGTGGTGCGGCTTGTCGACCAGAAGACCGCCGTGATGCCGCTCCAGCCCGACACGCTCGCCGACCCGAACAAACTCCTGGCGAGCGTGCGGTCGCTCCTCAACCTCGTCCGCCCCGAGGCCAATCTGCTTGGGGGATAGTGTCGACCACAGGATTCCTGCGGGGACGGCCATCCCGTGCGGACATTGAGCACCAACCTCAATTTGTAGTTGCCGCTTTCGTTCGTTCCTATAATCAGTGTCGTCGGGGGGCTGCACCCAAAATCCATCGGCTCCCTTCAACATCGGACGGTTTCTCGAACCCGTGTAGCGTTATGGAACTCTGGCGTCCTGTGGGCATGCTCGCGATCTGCCTGTTGCCGGCCTTGCCGGCCCAGGCTGTCGACGTGTCGCTGCCCGCCACGCTCCAGTACTTTGAGTCGACCTACGAAAGTCAGTTTGTCCGAACGGCAGACATCTTTCTGGCCGGATATGGACGGGTCTGGATTCCCCCGCCGGGACGCGCGTCGTCGGGCAATGGCTCGGTCGGCTATGATCCCCGGGACAGGTTTGACCTCGGCACCTGGGATGACCGAACGCTCTACGGATCCGAATCGGGCCTCCGGCTGTTTGCCGAGCGATTCGAACGGACCGGCGGCGCTGTGATCGCCGATCTCGTCTGGAACCACAACGGGTTTCAGTACGACGACACCTCTGGTTTCCTGGCGGCAGGCGGCTACCCGGGCATGGTGCTGCAAAACCCTGATGGGGACTCCGACCCCTTCGGCGTGCCAGGAACGAACGGCGACTTCCATTCTCCCTACGCGGGCGGGTACGACGCCCGCTTCGGCGGCCTGATCGACATCGACCATGCCTCCAATCACAGCCTCATTCGCAACCCTGTCGAGGAGGCCGATCCTCGAAACATTCCCGCGGGGACAGGCATCTGGTTCGGCGAGACTTTCAACCTTCCTGATTCGAGCAACGCCCGATTTTACCCCGATCGCGACCTGCCGCCGATCATGCTCTTCAATCCGGCCACCGGCCAAGCCGACATTCCGATCTACCCTTTCAACCGCGACCAGCCGCTCGCCGGAGACCCGATCGCCGAGAACGCCCTGGGATACCTGATGAGAAACGCCCAGTGGCTCGTCCAGGACGTGGGCCTGGAGGGCTTTCGCCACGATATCCCCTGGCATTTTCCCGAGTGGGTGATGCCGTACTTCGACCAGGCCGTCTATCGAGCGAGCGAACGCCGTAACCTCGACGGCAGCCAATACCATGTCTTCAGCTTCATGGAGGCGGGAGACGGGCCGCAGGGCGACCTGCTCCGCCGCTTCGTGCGTAAGTCGATCGACCCGGCCGATCCGGGGCGGGTCGGCAGCAATTACGACGCGCTGGATTTTAATTTCCTCCGCTCGGTGAAAAACAACCTCTCGGGGAACGGGCTCCAGAACGACTGGCGGAGTCTGGTCTACACAAGTCTCGATCATCACGACGACGGATTGATGAACGGATCGGCGGGAATCAAATTTGTGCAGAGCCACGATGACACCCCGGCGACGCTCAACAATGTGGCCCATGCCTACCTGCTGATGCTACCGGGCCACGCCAAGGTTTTTTTCAACGCCAAGCAGCACGGCGACGGCCGCGACTTTCCCCGCAATGGCCGCAGTGACGCGTTGGGCGGGGTCTACGGTGACACGGTCACGACCCTCCTCGATATCCGCACGAGCCACGGTCGGGGCGACTTTCGCGAACGTTGGCTCGACAAGGAAACATACGTCTTTGAGCGGGGCAATGCGGCCCTCGTCGGGCTCTCGAACAGGCTCGACGGCGGCTTTACGGAAAGGCGGGTGGATGTCGACTTTGCCTGGGGCACGACCCTGGTCGAACTGACCGGGAACGCAGCGATGTTCGCCGATATCCCGGAACTCGTGACCGTAGACGACGACTTCTGGCAAGGGCCGCGCCGGATGACGGTCCGTGTTCCACACAATGATGGCGGCGATCAGGGCTACGTGATCTATGGGCTCGCGGCCCCGCGCTCCGCCGAGGGTGTGACCTTCTTCGACGAGGGAGTCCCCGCCCGTCGGCTCGACGGGGCGGCTCCTGAGCCGACCGACCACGCCAACGGACGCGAACGGCTCGCCGATCTGCATGTCGTCTCGGGCAACCGTTTCACGCTCGCGCTCGACACGCAGCCGGTGACGCTTCACGGCACACGGTTGGAGAACGGTCAATTGGTGGCCCGTTCGATCCGTGACCGAGACGCCGACGGCGACAACGCGCTGTTCAAAGTCAACGGCGGCCTCGACCTCAACGGCCGGAATCCCTTTGGCACCCCGAGCGGAGTCGACTTCGACTCGGGCGACCTGGCCGGGTTCGAGGCCTTCGGCACCCTGAGCAGGCCGGGCTACGCCGCGGCAGACGGAACTGGCCGTTTCGTTCAGGAGATCGAAACCTCGCTTCTGCCCGAGGGGGAGAACTACGTGACCGTGCGGGTCTTTCGCCACCGCCAGGATGGCGGGCCCGCGGTCTGGAGCGATCATCGCAGCGTGCTCTACGTCGATCGGCTGGCCCCCAGAAGCGGCGTGGCAGAAGTCCGCGGTGTGAATGAACCAGGCTCGGGCGACCATGACATCCTGCTGCAGTCCCTCGATCTCACCGCAAACAACGTGCATCTGTTTACAAACCTGCCCGCGGCGGTGACAGACGACGAGATTCTGTCACTTGCCCGCGCGGGGCAGGGACGGACAGAACGTGTCGATACTGATCTTTTCAGAGGTTTTGCCGCCGGCCTTCCCTCCGGCAACAACGTGTTCACGGCAGTGTCGTTCGAGATCACCGGCACAAGCAACGTGCAGCGATTCACGGGCCAACGGATCGCCAGCGGACCAGGCCTCGGCTTCGGCGATCTCGACCATGACGGTCTGCTTTCACCGGCTGACCTAACCGGTTCGGCAGGAGGTTTTTTGTCGCTGCTTCTCGCCCGCGACTCCGCCTTCAACCCGGCCGGGGATTTTGATGGCGACGGTCGGATAGCCTGGGCCGACGTCACGGCCTTCGCGGCGCTGGTAGCCCCGGGGCCCCTGGAACTGACGGAGGCCTTCACGAACATGCTGCTCGTTCGCGGCGACGTCGATCAAAACGGCCTGACTGATTCCCGCGATATCGACGCCATCTTCGCCCGGACAGCAACCAGCGACTGGTGGGCCGATGTCGACAATTCCGGCATCGTCGGGCAGGCCGACGTCGATGCCCTGGTGGAGGTGATCTTTGGCACGAAGGTCGGAGATGCGGATCTTGATGGCCGGGTCGACGTGTTCGACCTTTTGGCCGTGAGTGCGAGCGGGGCCTACGGCACTGGCGCGAGGGCGGGCTGGGCCGCCGGCGACTTCTCGGGCGACGGGATCGTCGACATTTTCGATTTAACCCGGGTCGCCCTCTCGCTCGCAGAGAACCCCCTGGCGGGGCAGGCAGCCTCCGACGCCGTCCCGTTGAACTCGTTCGGCAGCTCGGAGGCCGTACCCGAACCGCGGCTTGTCGCGGTCGCCGCCCTCCTTCTGGCTGCCGTCCAGATTCGTCGGGCTCGGCGCCGCCGGCTTCCTTGTGACTCCGGATTCGATTGAGGCTGTGAGGGAATACAACCCGTTTCAAGGAGCTGTTCGTCTCCGCCCAGGGGATCGGCTATTCTGGGGGGTCTGCTCGCCGCGGCAGCCAACGCCCGCCGGCCCGATTCCCCCTCGACCCTCCCGATGCCCGAGAGCCTGCTCGACGCGAACTTCTGGCTGACCGCCCTGGCGATCCTCGGGCTGCTGACCCTCTCGGCCTTCTTCTCAGGTTCCGAAACGGCGCTTACCGCCGCCTCCCGGGGAATGCTCCGCTCCCAGGCCGACAAGGGCTCCCGTGGCGCGAAGACCGCGCTCGAGGTCACCGACGACGGCGAACGGATGATCGGGGCGTTGCTCCTGGGCAACAACGTGGTCAACATCCTGGCCGCCTCGCTCGCCACCGCGCTGCTCACCCGGCTGTTTGGCACATCAGGCGTGGCTCTGGCCACGCTCGGGATGACGGTGCTCGTGCTCGTCTTCGGCGAGGTGCTGCCGAAGACGCTGGCGATCACGGTGCCGGAGGCCGTGTCTGCGCGGGTGGCGCCGGTGATCCGAATGATGATGTGGTTGTTTGGGCCGGTGATCGGCCTGGTGCAGGGGCTCGTCCGCCAGGTGCTGGGGCTGTTCGGCGTCCGCACCGACCCGGGCCGCCATGTGCTCTCGCTCCGCGACGAGATCGCCGGGGCGATCGCGCTGGGCCACTCGGAGGGCGTGATGGAGAAGGAGGACCGCGACCGCCTGCTCGGCGCCCTCGACCTCTCCCATCGCGACGTCTCCGAGATCATGACCCACCGCCGCCAGATCGAGATGATCGACGCCGGTCGGCCTCCCGCCGAAATCGCCTCCCAGGTGCTCGCCTCACCCCACACCCGGCTGCCCGTCTATCGCGGCACCGACGAAAACATTCTCGGGGTGCTCCACGCCAAGGAACTCTGGCGGGTGACGGAACGACTCATCCGAGAGGCGGGCGGCGACTGGGCGGCGCTCGATCGGCTGGACGTCGTGGCGGTGGCGATGCCCGCCTATTTCATCCCGGAAACGACGCCGCTCGACGAGCAGATGCGGCAGTTCCTCCGCCGGCGGACCCACTTCGCCCTGGTGGTGGACGAATACGGCGGCCTCCAGGGACTGATCACGCTCGAAGACATCCTCGAGGAGATCGTCGGCGAGATCACCGATGAATTCGATGTCGGGGAGGACCGAGCGATCGAGCGAACCGAGGCGGGGGATTACCTCGTGGATGCCACGCTCGCCATCCGCTCGCTCAACCGCGCGCTCGACTGGCACCTCTCCGACGAGGAGGCGACGACGGTGGGGGGCCTCGTGATGCACGAGGCCCAGGTGATCCCCGAGCTGGGCCAGACCTTCCGGTTTCACGGCCTCGAATTCGAAGTGGTCGGAAAGGAAGGCAACCGGCTGACCCGGCTCCGGATCCGCCCCGAGACAGACGCCACGGGCTGACTCCTCCTCCACTCTGCCGCATCGCCCAATGCGGAAGCTGGGCGGTTCGGGCATCGCAGGCAGCGGCCGGGACCGGCCTTGCGACGTGAACTCGGGCGTCCGTATAGTCCCCCGCCCCGCGGCGGCCCGACACGTGTTCGGAACCCGGGGCGAGTCCCGTGGTGCGCCATGCCGAGAGCCCGCCAGTTCCCCAGCGCCGTGCTGCAAACAGGCTGCCTGGTCGCCTGCTTCGCGGCCCTCTCGCTGGCCAGGCC
>JBJOHE010000487.1:0-3595 GCA_046047895.1 Planctomycetota bacterium
CCGTGCCGACCTCCTCTCGATTTCCAACTTCGGAGAGAAGACACTGGAAGAGGTGTTCAAGGCTCTGGAAAAGATCGGCTTTTTCCGGGCCAGTCGGCCGGCCGATGCCAGCGAGGCACAGCAGGAACCGGCCGGTCACGCCTCGTAGCCACGCGCCGGGAACAGGCCGGCGGGAGGAAGTTGGTGCGGCTGCCGCGGTTCTTCGAAAAAAAACGGGGTGAGCGGCGAACGGGATCCCAGGCCTGGGCCTCGGTCGGAGAGGCTGCCTTCTACGCGGCGTTGCTCGTGGCCGGCCTCGTGTTTGGCGGTCTGCTCGTCTCGGGGGTGGCGGTTCCCGAGTGGCGGATCAACCACGACTTTCTGCCGACCAAGGGTGTCGTCATCGGGAAGGGCCTGCAGCGGCGTTCGGTCGCCGACCCGCCCGGCGTGGTGCATACCACCTGGGCGCCGGTGCTGCGGTTGCGGTTTCCGGTCGAGGGCCGAGTGCGGGACGCCTGGAGCAGGCCGCTGACCACGACCACTCTGGCGGATCGCGACATGGCGCTCTCGCGGCTCGAGGCTCTGCCCGATATCGGTGCGGAAACCGCCTGCTGGTATGACCCCGATGCGCCCGACACCGTCGTGCTCCAGCGCGGCTACAACTGGGCGCTGTGGCTGCTCACGTTGCTGCTGCCAGGTGCGTTGGTGGCTTTCGGCGGGAGCGGCCTGCTTCGGTCGTTGCGGGCGTGGGGAAAATCGGAAGAGCATCGGGCGGTCGCCGCCGGCTTACCGGAGAAGCTCGCGCCGTTGGGGCAGACCCCGGCCGAGGCCCCCGGGTTTCCCGGGGTGCCGGCCTGCGATGACCTCGTCAATTCACCGGGCACGATCCTGAGCTACCGGCTCCCGATCGAGAGCCCGGAAAGCTGGGCCCTGCTCGGGTTTGGCCTGTTTGCACTGGTGTGGAATGCGGTGCTCGTCGTTTTGGCGGTCGGCGCGGGCCTCGACCTGATGAGTGGGCGGATCGACTGGCTCCTCTTCGGCCTGCTCGTGCCGTTCGCGGTGGTGGGGGTCGGCGGGGTGGTGCTGTTCGTTCGTGGGCTGGTGCTGGCCACGTCGGTCGGTCCGACGCAGGTCGAGGTGTCGAACCATCCCCTTCAGCCGGGGCGATCCTACGAGGTACTCGTGGCCCAAGGGGGCAGTGGCATGCTCCGCTCCCTGGAGTTGCTTCTTGAATTGGAAGAACAGGCGACCTTTCGTCAGGGCACCGACACCCGTACCGAACGCGTCGTGGTCTGGAGCGAGCCGATCAAGCAGTGGCGGGATGTCGAACTCTCTCCGGCAGCACGGTTCGAGGCCGAGGCGACCATCCGCCTGCCGGAGCGGGCGATGCATTCCTTCCATTCCGAGCACAACGTCGTGAGTTGGCGGTTTGTCGTTCGGGGTGTGCCGGAGCGGTGGCCGGCGTTTTGCCGCGTGTTTCCCGTGATCGTGTTTCCCGCCGGAGCCGCGTCCCCGGCACGTCGGCGGGCGGCCGAGGAGGCGGCGCGATGACCGGTAGCCACGAGCGCGGCCGCAGCCAGCCGCAGGTGGATGTTGTCTTCGGCCATGCCGAGCGGCGGTATCAGCCCCACGACCGGCTGGCGGTCCGCTACGAGATCTCCGGCCTCGGCCAGGAGCGGGTGCGAGCCGTGGAGCACTCCGTCCTCTGGTACACCGAGGGCAAGGGGGAAGAAGATCTCGGAGTGCATCACTTTCAGCGGATCACCGACGAGGCGTCGCTACCGCCCGCCATCATGGTGGGCTCATTTGCCACCGATCTGCCTGCCAGTCCGCTCTCCTACGAAGGGGTGATCGTGAAGATTCGTTGGTGCGTCAGGGTACGGCTCTTCTTTGGCGGTGGCCGTGACTTCGTCTCGGAGCACGTCTTCGACGTGGGTGCGATTCCACCTGCCCAGCGGGTCACCGGCCGAGCAGCGACCGAGGCGGAGACCTGTTGACGGTGCTCAACCCGTTTGCCACGCGGTTTACACAGCCCGGCCAGATCGTACCGGTCGACGCCGCCGGGCAGCCGGTCGATCTGGCGGCACTGCTTGAGCGGCTCGATTGCCTCGGGGGGCGGGCGGCGATCGTCGGGCCCCATGGCAGTGGCAAGTCGACCCTGCTGGCCCACCTCCGTGCGCAGGCGACCGCCCGCGGGCAGCCGACTGCGATTCGTCGGCTGGGGAATGGCGTGTGGCGAGACACTGCCGTGGCGGTCAAAACCGTGCTCTGGGCGGCGAACGGGAGCATGGTCTGCCTCGACAGCTGGGAACGGCTCGGGCCGCTCGCCCGCCTGGCCACTCGTCTGGCGGCTCGGTGCCGGGGTTGCCAGCTCGTGGTGACAACCCACCGGCCTGCCGGGCTGCCGGTGCTCATGCATCACGAGCCGACCGTGGCCACGCTTCGTTCGATCGTGCAACAGCTGCCGAACGCCCATGACTGGCTGGGCCCGGTCATTCGCGAAGCCGATCTTCACAAGGCATTTACCCGACATGCGCCCAACCTCCGCGAGGCGCTGTTTTCCCTCTACGACCTCTTCGAGGAGCGGCAGGTCGGCCGGCGGGTGTCGGGATCGTGAGGGTCGTGCGTCTTGGATCGGTTGTGCTGAGCCGGCAAAGGGAATTCACGAAAGTCCTCACCATTTTTTTTCGGCGTGCGCACCGCTGCACAACCTAGTGTTGGGTGTCGTGGATCCGCCTGAATGGGGTGGACCACCAATACACTCCGTGAGGACTGAGCGATGGTGACTCGGCAACTGATGATGGTCGCGCTGCTGGCCGGCGGTGCGGTGGTTGGAGGAGCAAGCCCGTGCAGCGCGCAGTGCTGCCTGTCGGGAATGTTCGCCGGCTGCCAATCCTGCTTCAAGAAGGCCCCGCCGGCGTATGCCGTCGCGCCAGCCTTTGCGCCCGTGCCGGCACCGGTTCCCGTGCCCGCGCCACCGCCGCCGGTGATGGTGCCGGTGCAGCAGGTGAGCTACGTGCCCGAGACAACGTATCAGACGAAGTACCAATGTGTGCCGGTCACGACCTACAAGCCGTCCTGTGAAATCGATCCCTGCACCGGCTGCCCGGTCGAGTGCATGCAGCCGGTGACGAGCTACCAAAACCAGCCGGTGAGCGTGCCGGTCACGCAGTATCGGGCCGTCTATTCGACGAAGTACGTGCAGATGCAGCCGGGATACACCACGCCCACCTCCTACCCAGCCGGCGTGCCGGGGGCCAGCCCCTTCGCCGCGCCGGTGCAGACCTCGCCTCAAGCCTGGGGCGCCGCCGGGGCCGATGTGCCGCAGCAGCTCGTGCCGGGTCAGCCGAGCTTCGCCGCTCCCGCCCTGCCCCCGCAGACCGCGCCGCAATCGACGTTTCAGCAGGTGGTGCCACAGAGCGGCACCTATGCAACGCCCTCCCCGCCACAGCCACAACTGCAGCCCACCGCCCCCCCGGCGCTCGCACCGACTCCCTCGCTGCGACCGATTCCCGAACTGCCGCGGACGACTCCGCAGACGGGCTCAAACGGTGCTGTGAAGACCTTCGATGGAAATGGAAATGGCACCAACGCGACTGGCAACGGCCAGCCGCCC
>JBJOHE010000488.1:0-4905 GCA_046047895.1 Planctomycetota bacterium
ACCTCGTCTCGGGCCTGCAGCAACTCATACCCGTCAACGCCGACGCTCGCCGAGGTCGGCTGCGGCACGACGGCCGTCACGACCGCCGCCCGGTCGAGCCGGAACGCGAAACTCGTAAGCGTTACGGCTACCGCGGGAGTTTCGGTTTTCAGTCCGGGGCCGATGCTGATTTGATAGGTATCATCAGGTAGCGTCTCCGCGAAACGAATGATGACGTGGTTTTCATTGGGCGCGCTGTCCCGAAGAATACTGCCAGGAACGACAGTGATGTCATTTGCGTTGCCGAGCGGATCGGCGGCGCCGCCGCTCCGCACGATCGAGATACTGCCCAGCGTCGAAGCATCGATCTTCGAGCCAAGAGTGAAGCGGAGGGTGATCTCTTGAGGAGCTTCGGTAAGCGTCGTAGCCGACTGGCCGACTGAGTAGAACGGCACATCGCTTTGGGCATATGCCGCGACCATGTCCACTGCCAACAGCCGGCGGTCTTCGAGCCGCTCGATCTGGTGCATCGATCGCCGTCTTCGGCTCCGCATCGACGAGGTGCGTTTCGTTTGCGTACGCGACCGTCGACCGAACAACTGCCGGACCGTGAACACGGGAAAATCGGCGGGCATCGTGGGATTCTCGGGAGGTGGAGTGGAGCCGCGGGGGATGCCTTGATTCCCCCGAAAAGGCCCCCTGCGGCGGCGGCCCTCGTACGGTGTCCGTCTTTAGGGGGAGCGCATCCTTCGAACAATAGCAACGTGCATCCAGACCCGCAACAATTCGGTTGCCGCTCTGAAACACCCGGAAAAAACGGCGCGGCAGGCGGAACTTCGACCGCGATGAGGGCGGAGTGGCTGGCCGGCCCTACCTTGGGCCTGCCGGCCGGAGGCCCTTCTTGGCACCCCCAAAGCCGAAGGGGGTCGGCTGAAAGCCGCCGACGGCGTCCACCCGGGCATCCCCCCGGATGGCATCCTCGAGCCCGGCCGCCCAATAGCAGCCGTTGACGAGCAGCCGGCGGGTGCCTTCCGAGAGCAGGTCGGTGGCCGCCCCCATCGTGGTCGTGAACACCCGGCCCCGCGGTCCGCCTTCGATCGCGTAAGTCTTCGTCCACGCGATCGGCATCAACGGATCGTTCTTCGGCCCCTCGACCGGCGGGGAGTCGGGAGACATGCCGGCAAGCACCTGCCCGAGTACGAGCGGCTGGGAATCGCCCACGAGCGGCAGCCGGACGCCATACACGTCGGTCGGCCCCCAGATGTCGCCGTCGCCAATGCCCCGCAGGATCGGGTGGCCGGCCGCGGCGGGCGGGATCAGACCGCGGGTGCTCTCCTGGCCATGCTTGCCGTGATGACTGATCCACTTTTCACCGAGCACGAGCCGGCCGAAGCCGTCGGTCCATTCCTGCTTCTCACCGGCGTAGCCATTGGAGTAGTGGGCGTAGGCCCGGTCCTTCGGAATGTTGAAGGCGTGGGTCGCCGTCCGCAGGCCCACCACGGGGCCGCCCCGCCTGAGGTAGGCATCGATCTCCCGCATCTGCTCGTCGGGCAGATTCCGAAACCGCGTGGCGATCACCAGCAGGTCCGCTTCGCGGAGATGCTCGAGACCGGGGATGTTGGTCTGGCAGTTGGGGTCGATCTCCCCGGTCGTGGGATCGATCGAATAGAGCACGGTGCAGTCGAAGCCGTGGCGGGTCGCGAGAATCTTGCCGAGCTGCGTGAGGGCCTCCTCGCTGCGGTATTCCTCATCACCGCTGACCAGCACCACCCGCTTCCCCTGACCTGGCCCCTCGCCACCGGAAAGCGACAGCCAGAGCTGATCGTCCTCGGCCGAGCACCACCGACCGGCGGTAGTCAGCAAGAACAGGGCGAACCAGGAGCGAACGGCGGGGCTGATCATGGCGATTCTCCGAATGGTGACGGCCAGCATAGCGATCCGCGGGGCGATTCGACCCGGCCTCCGCCTTGAACTATGAATAACAGCAAGCCGGTCCTCACCGTCCGGTCCTTTCCCCCGCGCCCACGAGACGATTCCTGATGAGCAGCTTCCGCGACCCGCCCCGCATGACGATTCCCCGCGGACCGGGCGGGATCGATCCCCGCTGGATCGGCGGTCTGGCTCTGCTCGTGATCCTCGGGGCCGGCCTCGCCCGGGGCATCTACACCGTCGGCCCGGAGAGCGTGGGTGTGATCCAGCGGTTTGGCCGGTTCATCGGTACGGTCGGGCCCGGCCTGCGATTCAAGCTTCCCTTCGGAATCGACACCGTCACGATCGTGCCGGTGAAGCGGCAGCTGAAGATGGAATTCGGCTTTGGCACACCCGGCGCGAGCGACCGGAGCCAGATCTCCCAGCAACCCCGGCTCGAGAGCGACATGGTGACGGGTGATCTCAACGCGGCCCATGTTGAGTGGGTGGTGCAATACGAGATCAGCGACCCGGAAGCCTATCTCTTCAATATGCGGGAGCCGGCGGCGACGCTTCGCGACCTTGCCGAAAGCGTGATGCGAGAGGTGGTGGGCGATCGCACGGTGGACGAAGTGCTCACGATCGGCCGGCAGGGCATCGAGAACGAGGCAATCTCCCGGCTCACCGCCCTCGTGCAGGAACTCGACATGGGCCTGAAGGTGCAGCAGGTGCAGCTCAAGAACGTCCACCCGCCGACGCCCGTGCAGGCCTCGTTCGACGAGGTGAACCGGGCCCAGCAGGAGCGGGAACAGATGATCAACCAGGCCAACGGCGAATACAACAAGGTGGTGCCGCGGGCCAGCGGCGAGGCCCAGCGGATGCTGAGCGAGGCCGAGGGCTACGCGGTTCGGCGGGTCAACGAAGCCGAAGGCGACGTGGCCCGATTCCGGGCCCTTCTCGGAGAGTACGACAAGGCGCCCGCGGTGACCCGCCAACGGCTCTACCTCGAGGCGATGGCCGAACTGATTCCCCGGCTCGGGGGCAAGGTGATCCTCGATGCCAACGCCCCGCAGTTTCTGCCCCTCATGAACCTGGCCCCCGCCGCCCCCTCCGGAAAGTCCGCCCGATGAGCCCTCTGCCGATCAATCATCCGCTGCTCAATCTCGGCCGGCGGCTCTCTGAACTGCTGTTCTCGCCCCTGGGGGTGGTCCTGCTCGTCGCAGCTGGGATCGTGATCTTTGGCTGCGCCTACACGGTCGACCAGACCGAACAGGTGGTGATCACGCAATTCGGCCGACCGGTGGGCAGGCCGATCAACGCTGCCGCCGCGGATAGTTCCGGGCCGGGCCTGCACTTCAAAATCCCCTTCATGCAGGCCGCCAACCGGTTCGACAAGCGAATCCTGGAGTGGGACGGCGACCCGAGCGAGATGACCACTCGCGACAAGCTTTACGTGGTCGTCGATACCTTCGCTCGCTGGCGGATCGTCGACCCCCTCGTCTACTTCCAGAGCCTGCGGGATGAACGCAGCGCCCTCTCCCGGATCGACGACATCCTCGGAAGCGAAACCCGCAACGTTGTCGCCCGCCACGACCTGATCGAGCTCGTCCGCTCCGACAAGGCCCGCCAACCGGAACAAGACGCCACCCTCGTCGAGGCCGGGGCGGCCGTCGGCCACCTGGCCCCGATCCGGTTCGGCCGGAAGGAGCTCGAGCAGGAGATCCTCAAGGCTGCCTCGCCCAAGATGGGAATCTGGGGGATCGAACTGCTCGACGTGCGGATCAAGCGGCTCAACTACAAGGAGGGCGTGATCGGCAAGATCTACGACCGGATGATCTCCGAACGGCTACAGATTGCCGAGCGGTTCCGGTCGGAGGGTGCGGGCGAGGCTGCGAAGATCACCGGCCGCAAGGAGCGGGATCTCCAGCAGATCCAGTCGGAAGCCTACCGGAAGGTGCAGGAAATCCGCGGCGACGCCGACGCCAAAGCCTCGGAGATCTACGCGGCCGCCTACACCTCGAGCCCCACGGCCGCCGACTTCTACGCCTTCCTCGAGACGCTCGACACCTACAAGGCCACGCTCGGCAGCGACACGACGATGGTGCTCACGACCGACAGCGATCTGTTCCGGCTGTTCAAGCAGATCGGAGACGCCCCGGCGGCCAAGCCGGTCGAGTGACTGGCGACACGGGCCGTTCTTCACTCGCGGAAGTCGTACACGACCACCCTTTCGACGAGCGGCCCAAGCACCTCCGTAGTGGCCCGCTTGTGGGCCGGATCGGCGAGGTAGGTGTCGAGGGCCGCCTGGTTTTCGAAGGAGATGGTGACCGCCACGTCAAAGCTGTCGTCGACGATCGCTCGCTCGCTTTCGATCGGCTCTCCGGCTGACACCGCGACCACGCCAGGCAGGTTTTCGAAGCCGCGCGACGCCTCGATGATCCGCCGACGTCCGACGGGATTGCCCGGCTCCTTGAGCCAGCAGACCACGACGTGATGCACCCGGCCGCGTTCGGGCTCCGGTGGAGGTGGTAGCCGCACGCAATAGGTTGAGAAGCGATTGTCGGGCTCGGGGAAATCGGTGCTGATCAGCTGCGCACCGCTGGCGATCGCGAGGTCGCGGCGACGGCGATCGTCGGCTCGCGCTTCCCGCGTGCCGCTGTCGGCCCGGGTCCGCACCAGGAAACCGTCATTCACGAGGCTGCGGATCTCCTCGGCCTGGCGTTCGGGATCGTTTCGCTTCATCCAAGCCGCGGCTGGATGGTCGCGATCAACGCTCACGAACAACAGCCGATCGTCGGCAGACGACTCCAGATATCGATCCCGCAGGCTCCCTTCGTTGTCGAGCAGAAACACCACCTTCCCGCGATGCGGGGCGACCGCCGGCCACCCGTGCCCCACGACTGCCTCTCGGAGAGACGGGGCATCGCCCTGAACGTCGCGAGGCGTGAGGATCCGCGGCCGGGGCCAGATGTCGAGGATCGTGCGGTGCAATTCATCGAAGCCCTCGGGCCCCCAGGG
>JBJOHE010000489.1:0-8223 GCA_046047895.1 Planctomycetota bacterium
CCCCCCCCCCCCCCCCCCCCCCCCCCGGCCAGGGTGACCCTGTTTTTGAGGCGTGTCTCTCGCCCGACCCGTGGCCGCAGGCTTGCAGCCTGCTGTGGCACGCAGCGGGCGCAGCCCGCGCAGCGTGCCCGGATGTCGCGGGCGAAGCCCGTGACACACGGCCGCCAGGAAGGCGGCCGCGGGGGGCGAGGGCAACCTTGGCTTGCCCTCCGCCCACCAGAGGCTGCACGGGCCATGGATGGCCGTGCAGCCGAGCCGCTACGCGTCAGCGTAGCGTGCAACCAGCTCGCCCGCTTCGACCGGCGTGCCGGGGGAGACGAGCACTTCGGCGAGGGTGCCGTCGCGTTCGGCGTGGACGGTCGTCTCCATCTTCATCGCTTCGAGGCTGAGCAGCTTCTGCCCCTTCTTCACCTTGTCGCCGGCGCGGACGGCCACGGTCACGATCAGGCCCGGCATCGGTGCGGCCACCTCGCGGGCGTCGCCCGGCGTGGCCTTGGGCCGCTTCTGCACCTGGGCCTCGAGCGAGCGGTCGGTGATCGAGACGCTCCGCGGCTGGCCGTTGAGTTCGAAGAACACGGTCCGGCTGCCGTCGGCGTGGGGCTCGCCCACGGTCAAGAGCCGGATCACGAGGGTTTTGCCCCTTTCGATCTCGACCGAGAGCTCCTCGCCCGGCAGCATTCCCTCCAGGAAGGCGGGCGTGGGGAGCACGCTCACGTCGCCGTGCTTGGCCGCGTGTTGGGCGTAGTCTTGGAACACCCGCGGATAGAGCAGCCAGGAGAGCACGTCGCGCCGCGAGGCCTCGCCACCGACGATCTCACCCACGGCTTTCGCCGCCGCGGCGAAGTCGGCGGGGGGCATGCTCTCGCCCGGCCGGCCCGTGATCACATTGCCGTTCTTCACGATCCGCTTCACGATCGCGGGGGGGAAGCCTCCCGGGGGCTGCCCCATCCGGCCGGCGAGCAGATCGACCGCCGACTCGGGGAAGGCGATCTCGCGGGAGTCGTCGCTGAGGTCGGCGGCGGTGAGGCCGTTGGTGACCAGCAGCAACGCGAGGTCGCCCACCGCCTTGCTCGTCGGCGTCACCTTCACGATGTCGCCGAGCACGCGGTTGACGTCGGCGTATGTCTTGCAGACCTCCTCCCAGCGGTCGCCGAGGCCGAGGGCCTTGGCCTGCTCGAGCAGGTTCGTGAACTGGCCGCCGGGCATCTCGTGAAGGTAGAGGTCGGCGTCGGGCGCCTTCATGCCGCATTCGAAGGCTGTGTAATGATCCCGGACGGCCGACCAGTAGTGGGCGAGGTGGCGGAGGTCGTCGCCGTCGAGGCCGGCGTCGTGGGGCGTGTGGCGGACGGCATCGACCAGCATGTTGAGGTTCGGCTGGCTCGTGAGCCCGGCGAACGGAGCGAAGGCGGCGTCTACCACGCTCGCGCCATGCTCGGCTGCCTCGAGGAGCGTGGCGACCTGGCCGCCGGCGGTGTCGTGGGTGTGGAAGTGGATCGGGATGCCCACCTCCTCGTGGAGCGCCTTGACGAGCGCGGCGGCGGCGAAGGGCTTGCAGAGGCCGGCCATGTCCTTGATCGCCAGCATGTGGGCGCCGAGCTTTTCCAGCTCCTTGGCCAGCTCGACGTAGTAGCGGAGCGAATACTTCGGACGGCCCGGGTCGAGCACGTCGCCCGTGTAGCAGATCGCCGCCTCGCAGATCGCCCCGCTCTCCTGTACGGCTTCCATCGCCACCCGGATGTTCGGCACCCAGTTGAGCGGATCAAACACGCGAAACAGGTCGATGCCCGCAGCGGCCGACTCCTTGACGAACTCCCGCACGACGTTGTCGGGGTAGTTCGTGTAGCCCACGGCGTTACTCGCCCGGAGCAGCATCTGGAAGAGGACGTTCGGGATCCGTTCCCGAAGCTGCACGAGCCGCTGCCAGGGGCATTCCTTGAGAAACCGCATCGCGGTGTCGAAGGTGGCGCCCCCCCACATCTCGAGCGAAAACAGGCCGGACCCGAGCTGGGCGTAGGCGTCGGCCACGGCCAGCATGTCGTACGACCGCATCCGGGTCGCCAGCAGCGATTGGTGGGCATCCCGCATCGTGGTGTCGGTTACGAGCAGCCGCTTCTGCTCCCGCACCCAGGCGGTGAACTTCGCGGGCCCGAGCTCCTGGAGCTTCTGCCGAGTGCCCGGCGGGGGCGGGGCGAGCGGATCGTGCTCCGGAAGGAGCGCCGGCTCCCGGCGGACGGCGGCCGGCCGTCCCTTCACGAGCGGGTTGCCGTTGACGATCACGTCGCCAAGGTATTCAAGGAGCTTCGTCGCCCGGTCGCGGCGGATGGGGAAGTCGAACAGCGCCGGGGTTTCGTCGATGAACCGGGTGGTGCACTCGCCAGCCAGAAAGGCGGGATGCGTGACGAGGTTCACGAGGAACGGGATGTTCGTCTTCACGCCCCGCACCCGAAACTCCTGCAGGCACCGTTCGATGTGGCCGGCGGCTTCGGGAAGCGTGAGTCCCCGGGCGGTCACCTTCACCAGCAGCGAGTCGAAGTAAGGCGTGACGACGGCGCCGGAGAAGGCCGAGCCGGCGTCGAGCCGGATGCCCATCCCGCTGGCCGAGCGGTAGGCCGTGATTCGGCCGTAGTCGGGCAGGAAGCGGTTTTCTGGATCCTCGGTGGTCACGCGGCACTGGATCGCGGTGCCCATCGAGCGGATTTTCGCCTGGTCGCCGAGCCCGATCTCGGGGTCGGAGAGCTTCCAGCCTTCGGCCACGCGGATCTGCCGACGGACGATGTCGATCCCGGTGATCTCCTCGGTGACGGTGTGTTCCACCTGGATCCGCGGATTGACCTCGATGAAGTAAAACCGGCCGGTGTCGGCATCGACGAGGAATTCGACGGTGCCGGCATTCTCGTAGCGGGCCGTGCGGCCGATCGCCAAGGCCGCCTCGCAGATGGCATCGCGGGTGGCCGGGTCGAGATTCGGCGCCGGCGCCACCTCGACCACCTTCTGGTGCCGCCGCTGTACCGAGCAGTCGCGTTCGAAGAGGTGCACGAGGCTGCCGTGGAGGTCGCCGAGGAGTTGCACTTCGATGTGGCGAGCCCGCTGGATGAACTTCTCCACGAACACGCTGGCGGAGCCGAAGGCCGTCTTGCTCTCCCGCTGGGCGCTCTCGAGCGCCACGGCCAGTTCCTCCTCGCCGTGCACCACCCGCATCCCCCGGCCACCGCCGCCGTGGGCCGCCTTAAGGATCACGGGGTAGCCGAGCTGCGTGGCGATCTGCTTGGCGTCGGCCAGGCTGCTGACGGGCCGGGAACTGCCTGCCAGGATTGGCACGCCCGCCCGGTCGGCCAGTTCGCGGGCGGCGGTCTTGTCACCCAGCGTCCGCAGGAGTTCGACCCGCGGCCCGACGAACGTGATTCCGGCATCGGCACAGGCCTGGGCGAAATCGGGGTTCTCGGAGAGGAAGCCGTAGCCCGGATGGATGGCGTCGACCCCGTGGGTCTTGGCCAGCCCCACGATTCCCTCGATGTCGAGGTAGGAGCGGATCGGCTCGCCCGGCCGGCCGACGAGATACGATTCGTCGGCCTTGAAGCGGTGGAGGGCGAAGCGGTCTTCGTGGGCATAGATCGCGACGGTTCGGATGCCGAGTTCGTGCGCCGAGCGGAAGACGCGGGTGGCGATCTCGCTGCGGTTGGCAACGAGGAGCTTCGTGATCGGGCGCATGGCAAAACCTGGCGAGATTCCGGGGAAGTGAAAGGGTTCCGGTCGCCCAATGTACCGGGATGGCCGCCAGGCGACAGTCGCGAGGGCCGCTCCCGCCGCGGTCAGGGCCCGGCTGGCCGGCGCTCGTCGGCGTAACTTGGGCGGAGATACTCGGGCACGAGGCTCTGGGGGTCGTCGGCCTCCCCGGCGGCGGCTCGGAGTCGCGCCACGGCCAGGGCCGCCGTCGCTGAGGGAAACCAGCCTGCTTCCGGGGCGAGCGCATGCCCGGCGGCGGTGATCGCCGCGGCATGCTGGGCCGCAGCCGGCCCGCTCACTCGCGAGCCCTGGGGCAAGGCCTCGATCCACGCTGCCGCAGGGAGCAGCGCAGCCGGTTCGAGCCGCCAGCCGGTCGGCCGGGTTCGATCGGTGACCACACGGGCGGCGAAGACCTCACCGCGGCCGGCATCGAAGCCGATCTGGAGCGGGCCATCTGTCCAGCCGGTGAGCCGGGCTGTCGCTTCGGCTACAAGCTCGAATGCGGAGAGGCCTAGGAGCCGCGTCTCCGCCGCCCAGGCGATAGCCTTGGCGGTGGCCACGCCCACCCGCAGGCCGGTGAACGACCCCGGGCCGCGGACCACGGCAATGAGTTCAGCGTCGGCAAGCCGCCAGCCCAGTTCCTCCGCGACCTCCGTCAGCCGGGCAGCCAGCACGGCCGCATGCTCTCCCGCGACGCCCAGCGACCGCGTGGCGACTCGGTCGGCGGCGGCGGCGGCGACGCTGCCCGCGGCGTGGCTCGTGTCGATTGCGAGGGCGCGCATGGTGAGGCCTGGAGGCCGAACGGGGGGATGGATTCTTGACCGCCGCCAGTAGGGGTCGTAGCCTCCAGGGATGCCTTTGACAAGCCGCCGGGGTGCCCGCCAGGGCCGAGAGCGTTCGTGAAGCGGGCCATCATCAGCGACATCCACGGCAACATCGAGGCCTTCCAGGCCGTCCTGGAAGACATCGATTCACAGGGCGTCGACGCGATCGTCTGCCTCGGCGACATCGTCGGTTATGGGCCGAATCCCTGCGAATGCATCCGGCTCGTCCAGGAGCGGTGCGGGGTGGTGATCCTGGGAAACCACGACCAGGGTGCGCTGATCGATCCCGATGGATTCAACTCGGGGGCCGAGCGGGCGATCAAGTGGACCCGCGAGCAGCTCGAGCGGCATGACCGCATGCCCCGCAACGCCGGCGACCGGCTCTACGATTACCTCGGCGAATTGCAGCGGACCCATCTGGAGGGATCGCTGATGTTCGTCCACGGCTCGGCCCGCCGCCCGCTCGACGAATACGTGTTTCCCGAAGACATCTACAACCCGCTCAAGATGGAGCACATCTTCGAACTCGTGCCCCGCTATTGCTTTCAGGGCCACACCCACATTCCTGGCGTGTTCACGACCTCGCCGGAATTCATCGCCCCGAAGGTGCCCGCAGCAGAAAAGGAATGGGCGATCGACCTCCCGCCGGGCAAGGCCCTCGTGAACGTTGGGTCGGTGGGGCAGCCGCGAGACGAGGATCCGCGGTCGAGCTACGCGATCCTCGAGGGCGAGTCGCGGGTGCGGTTTCGCCGGATTCCCTACGCGTTCGAGACGACTCGGCGGAAGATCCACGCGATTCCCGACCTCGACAATTTCCTCGGCGACCGGCTCGCACAGGGACGGTAGCCGCATCGTCGCCAAGGGGCGGTATACTCGGGAGTCTGCCTCTGGGAGCCTCTCGTGGAACGCCGCTACGTCCTGTTCTTCGCCATCGCGCTGGCGATCGTCATCTCCAGCCAGGTGCTTCAGGCGTGGCTGTATCCCCAGCCCGAGCAACCGGCGGTGACGGATGTCGCCGCCGAGGGCGAGTCTTCGACGCCAGGCGGTCCCGAAGCCGAGGCCGCGGAGGAGCGTGCTTCGGCGGAGCCGGAAGCCTCGCCCAAAGAGCCTGCTGCCGCCGAACTGGCCGCAGCGGCGTCCTCGGCTCCGCGGCGTCGATTCACGCTCGGCTCGCTCGACCCCGTCGGCCCGGCCCGGATGCTGGTCACCGTCACGAGCCAGGGGGCAGCCGTCGAGCGGATCGAACTTGCCGACAAGCGGTTTCACGACCAGGACGACTGGTCTGGGTATCTCGGCCACCTGGCGCTCGCTGCGAAGGCCGAGGGCTGCCTGGTGGGCGTCGTCGGCCCTGGTACGCCGGCGGAAAAGGCCGGGCTCCGAGCGGGCGATCTGATCACGGCGGTCGATGGTGAGCCCACGCTGGGGCCCACCAGTTTCGCCGCACTCCTCCAGGCGACGCGGCCCGGAAAGCGGGTGACGCTCGAGATCCTGCGGAACGGGGCTCCGCAGTCGATCGAGGTGATCCTGGGCCGCCGGCCGCTGGAAGTGGTCCGTCCTGAGTTTCGGGCCCAGCCGGTGGCCGATCCCGACGATGAACTCCACGATCCGCTCTCGTTTCGGCTGTCGCTCGAATCCCGCGACGGCCGGCAGCGGGCCGGGGCCAAGAGCCCGACCGATTCGCCGGCCGAACTCGTCGGCGGCGAACTCGCCGAGGCCGACTGGGAAGGGGAGCCGACGGCCGACGGGGCAGGGGTGAGGTTTACCCGTGAGCTTGCCGGTGGCCTGCGGCTGGCGAAGGAATACCGGCTCGCCCCGACTGCCGGCGACGCCCCGGGCTATGCGTTGGAACTGGTGATCTCAATCGAGTCTCCCGACCGCGAAACGAGGCTTTCCTATGCGCTCGACGGACCCACCGGGCTGCCGACGGAGGGCTGGTGGTACACCAATCGCGTTTGGCACGATTTCTGGAGTTCGCTTGCCGTCCGTGACGTCGCCCTCCGGTTCGTGGGTCAGGAGAGCGCGATGATCAGCGGGCTCAAGACGCTCGACGGCTCGCTCGACCGCGCCGCCACCACCGTGCCACCTGGCAAGCCGCTTTCGTTCGCGGGCGTCGACGCCCTCTACTTCGCCGCGGCCGTGATCCCCGCGACCGAAGGCGATGTGCCCGACCTGGCGGAGGTGCGGCCGATCGTGGTCGGCGATCCGCCTCAGCCGGCGCGGAAGAAGCTCGTGAACGTGACCCCCCGGATCGTGTCGCGGGAACTGACCGTGACTCCAGGCGAAACGATCCGCCACCGCTATCAGATTTTTGCCGGGCCCAAGCAGCCCGATCTGCTCCGGCAGTTCGGGGCGGCCAACGCCCGGATGGACGACCTCATCTACTACGGCTGGTTCGGCTGGGTCGCCCGGCCGATGATCGCGTTGCTCCACGGCCTCCACGCGATCGTGCGGAACTATGGCATCGCGATCATCCTGCTGACGGTGCTCGTCCGCGGGGCGATGTTTCCGATCAGCCGCAAGCAGGCCCTTTCCTCGCAGAAGATGCAGGCCCTGCAGCCCGAGATGAAGGCGATCAATGAGAAGTTCAAGAACGACGCCGAGAAGCGGACTCTGGCCACGCAGGAACTCTGGAAGAAGCACGGCGTGAACCCGGCCAGCGGCTGCCTGCCCGTCTTCATCCAGCTCCCGATCTTCATGGGGCTCTACCGCTCGCTCGCCACCGACGTGGAGCTCCGGGAGGCGCCGCTCTTCTCCTCGGCGATCCATTGGTGTTCAAACCTCGCGGCTCCCGACATGCTCTGGAACTGGAGCAACGTGCTCCCCGGATTCTTGACGGCCCCCGAGGGCTGGCTCGGGCCGTTCCTCAATGTGCTGCCGCTGATCACGATCGGGCTGTTCCTCTGGCAGCAGAAGCTGTTCATGCCGCCGGCGGTGGACGAGCAGCAGAAGGTGCAGCAGCAGGTGATGAACTACATGATGTGGTTCATGGCGCTGATGTTCTTCAAGGTGCCATCCGGCCTCTGTCTCTACTTCATCGCCTCGAGCCTGTGGGGAATTGCCGAGCGGCTCCTCTGGCTGCCGAAGAGCGGCGTCGCCGTGGCGGGAGCGGGCGGGGGCACGCGGGTGGTGGATGCGGTCTCGCGGCCGGCGGCCGCGAACGGGATTGCGAAAGCCGTGCGGGAGAAGCGGCTCGAGCGGAAGCGGCCGCGGTGACGGCCTCCCGTGCCCGCGCCCAGGACGAGCAGCAGGCCGGATTCCGCAGGCTGCAAGCCTGCGGCCACGGGTTGTTTCGCCCAACACCTTGCGATGCGAGGTCATCGGTCGTGAAGACTTCGATCGCATTGGCCGACCGCAAGGAAGGGGGAAGAACCAGCCCGGCTCGAGTGCCGGTGGACCCGTGGGGGCAGGCTTGGAGCCTGCCCAAAAGCGCGTCGCATCTCCGGTTGGGGCGCGCCGCGAACAACCGTCCAGGCTCGCTCCTCGCCGTCTCACTGATTCGCCTGAGCACACGGTCCTCGGTCCATGTTTGCCTCCTCTGACCTGATCGTGGCTCCCGCGACCGTGGCCGGCGCCGGGCTCCGCGGAATCGTGCGGCTGGCCGGCGACGGTCTGGCGGACCTGCTCGCCATGCTCCTCGCCTCCGAGCCCGCGGGCTTGCCCGCCGTCGGCTCGAGGC
>JBJOHE010000490.1:0-5569 GCA_046047895.1 Planctomycetota bacterium
ACAGCCCGATTATTCGCACCCCGAACAATCAATAATCCGCGCCGTTCGACTGGCCGTTGCGGTAGCCTTGAGGCACCCCTGGTGAAAACACGATGCCCACACCCGACCGTCTCTCGCTCCAACTCTCAATTCCGGGCCTGCTCGAACTCGAGCCGCTCGTGCGCGACTTCGCCGGCCATGCCCTCCACCTGGCCGACTTCGCCGGCGACCAGCGGGCCAACCTGCTCGAAGCCTTCATCTCCGCGATCTTCCTCGTCGAAGACACACTCCGCCGCGCGGGCGATCCCATCATCGATCTGAGTCTGGAAGCCGCGATCGATGCCGACGGGCTCGAATTTCGGATTCGTGAGCAGGGCATGCCGCTCGGCTTCGCCGACGTCACCGAACCGCGGCAGGCCGGGGCGGCGCTCGCCGCCCGGGTGCGGCCCGCCCAGGTGTTCGACCGGCTCTGGTGGGTGCAGGGCCCAGCCGGGTCGGAGCTTCACCTCCGCGTCCACCGGCCGCACGCCACGATCGACGTGCTGGAATCGGCCCGGCAGCGGCTCGAGGCCGAACAGCAGGCGGAACACACCGACCTCGATCCCTCGGCACAGACCGGCGACTACCGGATCCGCGGCTACCGCCCGGCCGACGGCCTGGAGATCGCCCGACGGATCTACGAAGCCTACGGCCGCTCCTATGTGAACCCGGATCTCTACGTGCCCGAGCGGATCGAGCGGCTCAACAGCGACGGCCGGCTCCATTCGATCGTGTGCGAGTCGCCCGCCGGCGACGTCGTGGGCCACTACGCCCTCGAGCGGCCTGATCTGGGGCCGACCGGTGAGGCGGGCCAGGCGGTGATCGACCATCGCCATCGGGGCCACGGGCTGATGAAGCCGATGCGGGCGGCGGTGGAAGAGGCGGGACGGGCTCTGGGATTGCTCGGCGTCTGGAGCCAGCCCACGGCGATGCACCCCTTGAGCCAACGGATGAATCTCGACTTCGGCTCCGTCCCCTCGGCGATTCATCTTGGACTGCTGCCGGAGGGAACCACGCTGCGAGGCGGCGTGGCCGGCGAGGCCAAGGATCATCTCCAGGGAGGCCGCCGCTCGACCTTCCTCTACTGGCATCCGCTCCGCGACGAGCCACCGCTCGCGGCCCATGCGCCGCGGGAGTTCGTCGACCTCCTCGCGGCCCTCTACGAAGCCCGGCGGCGGCCGGTCAGCTTCAATGCCGCCAATGGGCCGCGGCCCACCTCCGTCGGTGATCCCCTCCATTCCCGCTATTCGACGGCCCTGGGGGCGGCCTGGATCACCGCCCACCGCATCGAGCCCGGCACCACAAACGGGATCATCGTGGCCGTGGAAGCGCTCGAAACCGGCGCCGGCGCCGGCGCTGTGTTTGTCGACCTGCCGCTCGACGATCCAGGCACCCCGGCCGTGGCCGAGAAACTCCTGGAGCATGGCCTCACGCTTGCGGGCGTGGCGCCGCGGGTCATCCCCCGCCCCGGCGACCTGCAGGCCGAAGACGCGCTCCGGTTGGCCCACCATCCCGTCCCACCCGACCTGCCTGGACTCGTGGCCGAGGGCGACCTCGGCCGGCGGCTCGCAGACGCGGCCAGCCGCTCGGCAGCCGCTCCCTGAAGTCAGCCGCCCCCCGCCTCACGAAACCGATCGGCCGGTGGACGTTCAGCGATGGCTCGTCGGTCTCGCTCCCTTGATGAGCTCGTATTGGTGCCGGAAGGCTTCCACCTCGGCAAGGCTTGGGTCGAGCTGCAGGGCCTTGTCCAACTGTTCGCCCGCCTCCGCAACCCGCCCCTGCTTGTTGAGAAACTCGCCGAGCTGACACCGCACCAACACGGTCTCATTTTCGGGAAAGATGGCGAGGGCGCGGGAGAGCGTCTCGATCGCCGCCGCCAGCTCGCCGGTCTGGTCATACTGCGTCGCGAGCAGCCGATACGCGATGACCGACCGGGCCGGGGCCACCGCGAGCTCCCGGCGAAGATGCCGAATCGCTCCGGCCCGGTCGTCTCGCTTGAGCGCCAGCACCGCGAGGGAGTAGTGGGATTCGGCCCAGATCGGGTTCATGAAGAGCGAGGTCTGCAACGCCGCTTCCGCCTCGTCGAACCGTCCCTGGAGGAGCAGGAGGTTGCCCAGCAACTGATAGCCGCGGTCGTAGGGATGCACCGCGACGATCCTGCGGGCCAGCGATTCCTGCTGCGGGAGGTTGCTGTCGCCACTGAGCTCGTGGAGGAGTTCGTAGTGCTTCACCAGGAGCCGCCAGTCGGCCGGATGCTCCGCAATCGCACGGGTGTAGTCTTCGAGGCAGTCCTGAGGATCGACGCGGGCTCGCAGCCGCCCGACCTCGTTCTCCAGCTCCCGCAGGGCGGCAGCGTGATACGCCTGGCCCGTGAAGGGTGGCTTCATCACGTAATCGCGGGCGATCGTGTGCCGATCCCGCCATTCATCGAAGGGCGTGTAGGCCACCCGTCGTCGCACCTCAGACTCGCCGGGCGGCTCGGCTCGAGGCTCGGCCCCCGCCGGCAGGAGTGACTGAACATGGGGCAGGATCGCCGTGGCCAGAACGTAATTGCCGGTGAAGGTGAGGTGGACGTGTTCATGGAAGAGTTCCCGGCCGGGCGTCTGATGGCGACTATGGCCCTCCATGGCCTCCACGCCGTCCGCCCAGACGACGCCTTCCGCCGCCCGCCCGCGGGCCGACTCTCGGAGAATCGCATTGATGCGAGAGTCGGCTCGAACCCGCAGCGTGTCTTGGTCGACCGCCCGTTGATAATGCCGCTTGGCATCCTGATGGTCGCCCATTTCCCACCGACACCGGCCCAGGCGGAATTGCAGTTCTGCATGGGTGTCATCGAGTGCGGCGGCGGCGGCATACCGGTCGACGGCATCGGCGAAGCTGCCGGCGGCCTCGAGCTCCACACCTTGCCGCATGAGATCGTCCCAGCGGCGGCGATCCGCCTCGCTCAGGTCGTCGCGGTTGAGCGAACCAAACGGCGGGCAGTCGCGGAGATTGACGCCGATGTCCGACACGATGACAGCCGCCCCGGCCCGGTGGGCCACGCGGTAGATATCGTCCAGGTTTCGTTCCAAATGCTGGTAGACCGACTCGAGCGGCGGCGATCCGGCCCGCACCTGCTTCTCACGAAACATCGCAAGGCCCGCCCACTGTCGACCGGGCCTGCCCCGCGACGCAAGGCTGGTCGCCAGGGCATCGCAGAGCTGGCCGACCCGGGTGGTCTTGGCTGCGATCGTCGCCCGAATCAGCGGCAGGCTGGGAGTGGCGGCGGTGAACACCGTGCCCGGCCCGAATGGCCCGACGACCTCGTTGTTGCCGAGATAGACGATGAACAGGTCGGGCTCGTAGGCCGCGCAGTCCCGGGCGATCTCGAGCACCACATGCGAGTTGATTGCCGTCATGGCGGCGTTGAAGACCTCGAATCTGATCTCCGGATACATCTTCGCGAGCATCACCTCCAGCAGGCGGCCGAAGCTGAACATCTGGTCGGGCGTTCCCCGGGCGGCCGAGCCTCCGAGCACGAAGATCCGAAAGGATCCCGGCGGCTTGGCCTTCGGGAAGGTGAGGCCGGGCTCGAAATCCCGGGCCAAATGCCGGGGAAAAAACCGCCACGAGAATTCCGCGTTTGGGAAGCAGGTGGGCGTGCCCTGCCAGTCTCGCTCGATCAGGGCGGTCGTGGGATACCCGACCCCCGCGATCCGCAGCCCGGCCTCCAGAATCCCAGCCAGGAGGAGCGGCACGCCCACGCACGCGAGGATCCGAAACGCCCACAGCTTTTTCCAGCCGAACGCTGCTGGCGGTGAAGCCGGGGCGGTCTCCCCTGGTGGGTGCTGGCCAGACATGGAATCAGCCGATCGTGGCGGGCGCAACGCTGCAGCTTCCAGCATACTTCCTCCCGAACGGGATTGGCCGCCGCCCCTGCCGCTTGCCCACGCTCGTGCATTCCCGCACACTTCCGAGGTTTGCGTTGCGGCGGCCGTCCAAGCCGCTCTGGCCCCGAAGCCCACCAGCAATTCACACACCCGGCTCATTTGCCATGGCCCCCCCGCCGAAACGCTCCTCCCCTGCCACCTCGTCGCCCGGCGGCGGGCGTCCGCCTGGCCTCGTGCGGGAGTTCCTCGTCTTTCTCCGGCAGAACATCGCCTGGTGGCTCGTTCCCACGGTGCTCCTTGTGGTGGTTTTGGCCGCGGTTGTAACGCTCAGCGGCTCGGCCCTCGCCCCATTCCTCTATCCGTAACCTTTGCCCGCCTCCAGGCTTCCCCCGGTTGCGGCCGCGGTGGAAGCTGCCCCGTTCGCCGCCGGCATGACCGACGAACCGACTGCTCGGCATCCTCTCCATGAAACCCACCCGCCTCCTCGACTCTGCGACCACGCCCGACGGCAGCCCGCTCACGCTCCACGAACACGACGGCAGCTTCTCGATTCGCGCAGGCGGCGTGGAGCTGATGTCGACGCGGCAGCACCGCTCCGAGGAGCGACTGGCGGAGCTCGCCTGCGCCGGGCTTCGTGACCGGCCGCGGCCGACGGTGCTGATCGGCGGCCTAGGCCTGGGCTTCACGCTCCGGGAGACGCTGCGGCAGCTCTCCGCCGATGCCTCCGTGGTGGTGGCCGAACTCGTGCCGGCCGTGGTCGCCTGGAATCGCAACCCGGCCTACGGCCTCGCCGCCGACGTGATCGACGACCCGCGGGTGGAGATCTGCGTGGGCGATGTCGCCGACGTGCTCCGCCACAACCGGGGGCGGTTCGAGAGCGTGATGCTCGACGTGGACAATGGCGCGAGCGGCCTGACGACGGCGGCCAATAGCGGCCTCTATGCCGCGGCGGGCCTGGGCGCGGCCCGGGCGGCGCTCAAGCCCGGGGGGCGGCTCGCCGTCTGGTCGGCGGAGCCCGATTCCCGATTCGCAGCCCGGATGGAGGAGGCCGGCTTCACGGTCGAGGTGGTGAAGGCCCGCACCCATCCCACCGGCGGCAGTTGGAACACAATCTTCGTCGGCACCCGCGGATAGCGGCCAGAGGGGAACACGCAGCATGCGAGTGGTGATCCAGCGGGTGAGCGAGGCGGCGGTGGCGATCGCGGGCCGTGAGGTCGGGCGGATCGACACGGGGCTCGTCGTGCTCGTTGGCATCGAGACGGGCGATGGCCCTGCCGATGCGGCCTGGTTGGCCGGCAAGATCGCGGCCCTGCGGATCTTTCCCGACGAGGCGGGGAAGATGAACCGAAGCGTCTGCGAGATCGGCGGTGGGCTTCTCGTGGTGAGTCAATTCACGCTCCACGCCGCTACCGCCCGGAGCAACCGGCCTGGCTTCACGCGGGCGGCGAAACCGGAGGTGGCGATTCCACTCTACGAGGCGTTTCTCGCCGACCTCGAGCGGGAAACCCGCCGGCGGCCGGAGCGGGGAGTGTTCGGAGCCGACATGCAGGTGAGCCTCGTAAACGACGGCCCGGTCACGATCCTGATCGACTCCCGCGCCCGGGAGTGACCGGCGGATTCCGAAGTGGATGATCAGAGACGGGAGCCGATTTCCATGCGTTGGTGCACTGCCGGCCCGCCAC
>JBJOHE010000491.1:0-6801 GCA_046047895.1 Planctomycetota bacterium
CAGTGACTCGGGGGAGGTGCGCTTCAGGAGGTAGCCATCGGCGCCCGACTCCAACGCGAGAAAGAGCACCTCGTCCTCGTCGCAGGCCGTCAGCATGACGACCAGGAGCCCGGGCCGATCAGCCTTGAGGCGCGCGGTGCATTCCACGCCTGACATCCGCGGAAGGTAAACGTCCATCAGCACCACGTCAGGTCGCGCGGCAGGGATCATCCGCAAGGCATCCTCCCCTGAGGCGCACGCGCACACGCACTCGAAATCCGGAAACGACGACACCAATCGCCGCCAACTCTCACGGGTCACCGGCTGATCCTCGACGAGGGCGACACGATACTTCGCTGTCGACGCTGGTTTGACGGTTGATGCCACGGCACGGGAGGTCACGGGGTGGTCTCCGAGGATGCAAGCAGCTGCGATGGGGATGGGTCGGATCGCGAGAGAAGGTCGTTTGGGGAGGATGAAGGCTCGGCGCGGCCGACAAACTTTGCAAGGGGCACTTCCAGGATGACGCGGCATCCCTTGCCCGGTGCCGTGTCGAAGCGACAGGTGCCGCTGATGTCTCGCATGCGATCGATCATGTTACGCAGGCCGTTCCCAATGTCGCGAGCGCCGTCGAGGTTGAAGCCCCGGCCGTCGTCGTCCACGGTGACCAGGAGGTTGGGTGGCCGTCGCTCGACACGCAGGCGGAGCTGCGTGGCTTCGGAGTATTTTGCGGCGTTGTTGACGGCCTCCTTCACCGCCAGCAGCAGGTTTCTTCGAACGGGCAGGTCGCAGGCGACGTCCGGCAGATCGTGGTCGATGTCGAGGCGGCAGCGGATGGTCGTCGGCTCCAGGAATCGCCGAACGTACTTGCACGCGAAGGCGATGAAGTCGCGAAGCGTGTCGCGACGGGAGTTCACGGCCCAGACGAGCTCGTCCATGGCGCCGGCCAACGCCCGAGCCCGCTCGCACAGGTGCTCGAGATGATCGCGGGCCGCCGAGCCGACGGGAAGCTCCGTTCGGCACACTTCTCCCTCGAGCACGAGCTGGGTGAGTCCCGAGCCGAGTTCGTCGTGAATGTCCCTCGCGATGCGGGACCGCTCGCGATCGAGCATCATCCTGGCCTGCGACTGGGCCATGAGTCGGGCGGCGAGCATCAGGCTCGCCGCCAACGCCAATGCCCCCGATGCGGCGACCGTCAGCTGAAACCACGGCTGTCGCCAGAATGCGGGCACGGCCGGCGGAGCGACATGCTCGGCATTCATCCGCAGGGGAGGAAAGAGCCAGGGCGAGGCCCCGAAGGCCGCCACCTCGGTGGCCAGGGGCCATGCCGGGTCCGGTTCGATGCGTCGCTCCCAGCCCGTGGCACCGTCGGGCACGACCCGCCAGGACGAGTCCGACATCACGATCAGCGGAGGCCCGGTCTCAAAGTCGACCTCCAGTCCTACCACGACACCGGCTTCATGGGTTTCATTGAAGGCACGGATGGCGATGGTGTGCGGGCCGGCGGCGAGCACGTCGGTGATGTCGTACTCGGTCATGTAGTAGTAGTCGCTTCCCCTGCCAAGTTCGCGTCCGTCCAGCAGCACGACATAGGCGTTGTCGGCGAGCACCCGAAGGCGGGCCGACGTGACCGCCGCCGAACGTGCCACCTCGAATGATCGCCAGAGGTGACACGTTTGCTTGTCGCGCGTGTCAGCCGCCCAGATGTAGGATCCCACGCCCCACTCCACCGGGTTCCACGCCGGGATCGGATGGGTTCGCTGCGGGCCGCGAGGGCGGAGGGGCGCCTCCGTGCCGGCCGCCGCCTGGGGTGTCGCGGCAAGCACGATGGTCGCGAACGTCACCACCAATGCCAGTGGCGTGCCGATGCGCCGCATTCGTACCGCCGCCGTGATCATGGATTCGCCCCGCGACTCTGTCATCGAGACTAGGCGATCGGACGTCGCATCGCAAACCGTCACCCGGCCGGGTGATCGACGTGGAGCGCAGGTTAGGGATCATAAAGCCGGGTTTCGTTGGCATCTTTTGGTGCGCCGAGGTCCCGTCCGCGGCTTTTCCTGTTCGTGCCGTTCTTGAGGGAACCATGGCCGTGCACCGGCTACCAGTGATTCTTCCGCCGAGGGGCGTCGCGGGAGTTCTCGCGGCCATGCTGGTAGCCGCGACGGCGTCGTTGCCGGCATTGGCAGCGGAGGCCCGCCGAACCAACGTGCTCTTCATCGCCGTCGATGATCTGCGGCCGGAGTTCGGGGCCTACGGGAGCAGGCTCGTGAAGAGCCCGCATCTCGACGCGCTCGCCGCGAAGGGCGTGGTGTTTCACCGTGCCTACTGCCAGCAGGCCGTCTGTTCGCCGTCGAGGTCGAGCTTGCTCACCGGTGCGAGGCCCGACACCACGAAAGTGTACGACCTCGTCACGCACTTCCGCACGGCCATGCCCGACGTGGTCACGCTGCCGCAGTTGTTCAAGCAGAGCGGGTATGTCGTGCAGGGCATGGGCAAGCTCTTCCACGCGGGCTACGACGATCCGCGATCCTGGAGCGTTCCCTGGCAAAAGCCCGATGCGCCGAGGTATGCGGTTCCCTCCCATCAGGCACTCGATGCAACCTTTGCGGCCGAGGAGGCGAGGCGGGATCGGGCAGCCGCCCGCCGATCAGCCGGCGAAGCGGGCCACCCCAAGCCCGCCACGCGGGCGAACACCCGAGGTCCGGCGTACGAATCGGCCGACGTGGCCGACTCCGCCTACCACGACGGGGAACTGGCCGACATGGCGATCGAGGCCCTTCGCACGCTGGCTGCCGGTCAGGAGCCGTTCTGGCTCGGCGTGGGTTTCATTTGTCCGCATCTTCCGTTCGTGGCGCCGCGCCGCTACTGGGACCTCTACGACCGCGAGGCCATTCCGCTGGCGGACAACCAGTTTCGACCGAAGGGATCGCCCGGCTATGCGATCGTGCCCCCGGGCGAGCTTCGGGCCTACCGCGACATTCCCGGCGGCCAGATTTCCGAAGACCTCGCCCGCACGCTGAAGCACGGCTACTACGCCGCGCTGAGCTACATGGATGCGCAGCTGGGCCGCGTCGTCGCGGAGCTTGAGCGACTGGGGCTCGCCGACTCGACCATCGTCGTGGTGTGGGGGGATCATGGTTGGAAGCTCGGAGAGCATGACGCCTGGTGCAAGCACTCCAACATGGAGCTCGACACGCGATCGCCCCTAATCGTGTGCGTTCCTGGCATGAGGCATGCCGGCGAATCGACCGAAGCCCTCGTGGAGTTCGTCGATATTTATCCCACCCTGGCGGAACTCTGCGGGCTGCCGCTCCCGAAGCACCTCGAAGGCACCAGCTTCGTGCCTGTGCTCGACGATCCTGGGCGTGCGTGGAAGTCGGCGGCGTTCAGCCAGTATCCACGCAACGTTCGCGGGAAGCGGCTGATGGGCTACAGCATGCGCACCGATCGTTACCGCCTCACGCGATGGGTCGACCGGGATGACCCCATGCAGGTGGATGCCGTGGAGTTGTTCGATGAACAGGAGGATCCCCAGGAGAACACCAATGTGGCCACCAACCCGGCCCGTGCCTCCGTGCTTGCCGACTTGACGGCGCAGTGGCATCGGGGATGGCAGGCTGCGGGTCCTCGCCCATGACGGCAGACGCCCCCACCCATTTGAAAGGGACGTATCGGTGCCGGAGGCAGCCACCAAGGGGCGCGCGTCTTCGTCGCTGGTGCTCGACGCCGCGCTCATTTTCTACACAAGGAAGACGCCGCGACCGTGTGGACCAACTGGTTTGAAGAATTCTTCGCCCACATCGAGAAGAACAAGGACGCGGTTCGCGCGGTTTCCTCCATTAGTGCCGAGTCGGAGTCACAGTCGATGTGGAGGGCGGCACGTGAGGACAAACCCGCGCGGAAAAGACAGATGGAGCGGGCGATAGCGCTTGTGGCCGCAGGCTTGCAGCCTGCGGTATCCGGCTTTTTCTCTCAGTGAACCCGTCGCATTGAAGCAGCCCGGTTTTGGGCAGGCTGCAAGCCCAGTGCCCCCGGAGTTACGGTTAGCCGGCCCCAACCGGCGTGTCTGGGCAGAGCAGTCGAGCAACAGGGCTGACTCGTCCGAGCCTGGAGCCAGCTCAGGCCGCCCGCCGCCGGCGGGCGACGGCGAGTCCGGCAAGCCCAGAGGCCACAAGCAGCCAGCTTTTGGGCTCAGGCACGGCGGCCGGGCCTCCCAGGCTCCCTGCCGTCGGAGCAGCCGGGAAGTAGTTGCCCTGGCCGTACACCGCTGCCGTGTTGATGCCCACCAGGTCGAACACGTCCGTCACACTGTCGTAGTTGAAGTCGCCCTGGCTCCACACCGCTGACGTGCCCGTGCCGTACTTCCCAGAGCTGTTGATGCTCACTAGGTCAAACACGTTCACCTGACCGCTCAGATCCACATCACCGGCCGCGGAGTACGTCACCGTGGCCGAGCCGTCGCCTGCCACCACGTAGCCCACCGCCCGGGTGCCACCCGAGGAGGCGGCTGTGCTCGACATGATCCCGGTGGTGCCGTTCCACGCACCGTTGTTGCGGCCCGCGATGATGTAGGCCCGAACATCGGCCGCCGTGATCCCGCTTGCCGCGATCGTTACCTGGCCCGCACCGAGGTCGAGCCGGCCACCGGCGCCAGTCTCATCCATCGCCAGACCGCCCACGGCCACCGCCACCCGCGCGTCCTGCGCGAGAGACATCTCGCCGCCCGCACCGATCGTCACAGTCGGCGAACCCGCAAGCGTGCCGGCGTTGATCGCCAGCGACGTGATCCCGGTCGTGTTGTTTACCGCCACAGCCTGCGCCGAAAGCGTGCCTCCGTCGACGATCACTGCCGGCGACCGCATCGTTGAGCCCGAGGCGATCGCCAGCGTCGCGGCCGTGTCGACCGTCACCGTCGTCGCAGCCAGGGCATTGCCGTTGGCCGCCTCCAGCGTGCCGGCCGAGATCGTCGTCGGACCGGTGTAGGCATTCGCCGCGGTGAGCGTAAGCTTGCCTGTGCCTGATTTTCTCAAGCCGCCGGAGCCGACAATGGCTGCGCTGCTAAAATGCGTGCCTTGCGCGACGTTATCACTTTGATGAATCTGAAAAGTGGCACCGCTTCCCACGGTGATCGTGCTGTCGGGGCTGAGTGAGCCCGTGGTACCGCCGTTGCCCAGCCTTAGCGTCCCATTGTTGATGGCGATCGGGCCTGTAAAGGTGTTCGCGCCGGTCAAGACGACAGTGCCGCTGCCGCCGAGAGTCATGCCACCATAACCACTCAAGGAATTGTTGAAGGTCGCACTCGTGCTCGCCGAAATGTTCCAAGGTGCCGTCTCGCGCAGTTCCACTGGGCAATTCACGACCAGGTTGCGCCACGCCGCGCTCATGTCCACGCCCGATCTGTCCAAGCCGAGGGTCGAGGTTCCGCTGAGGGTCACCGCGGTGGCGGGGCTAGTGATCTTGATGCCGCTCCAGACCTGGTCGATCTTCAGCGTGGTGTTGCAATTGTTGGAATTGACCGAACTGTTCCATTGCGCGATCTCGTAGAGCCCCGGCGCAGTGCCTGGAGCCCAGCTGTCGCCGACGCTTAGGTCTTGCGCATTGTTGTTGGCTTTGGTCACGATCGTGATGGGCGTGCCAATGTCGCCGGTCCAAGTTAGCACCTCCGCTCCGCTGACCGTGATCAACGAGTAATCCGACGGAGGGTTCAGGATAGTGCTCCCCAGGTATATCCCCCAGCGGAATTGGGTCCCGCCGGTTGGACGAGCGTAGAAGTTGTCTGCCAACAGGTCGCCATCGATCCAGACTTTGTAATTGTAGCCGTCGTCTTGGATGCGCACGTCGAAACCCTGGCCGTCGAAATTTTTGATCGTGCCGTCTGGATTTTTCACGGTCACATCGCTTGCGTTACGGCGATTGTTGACCACCAACGCGCCGTTGCCGAGCAAATTGAGCTGCACGGCCCAATCGTTGTCGGTATTCTTGACTTGAAAGATGGCTGCCCCCTGTTGGCGGTGGGCAATGGTGTAATGGCCCGACCATTCGTAGGTCAGATTGTCCGTGGCATTCCAATTCGTTTCGGTAAAGGCCTCGCTGCGTGCCGCGCCGACCCGTGAATTCGCCGTGTTCTCGTCATTGACGAACAGCCGGAACACTTGGGTATTTCCATCAGTCTGGTACCAGCGTGTGAAATTTGTCAGATCCTTCGTGGATGTGTTGCAAGGAATATGAATCCGCAGGGGGCCGGCCGAGATCGGCCGATCGCCGTACAGCCCAGCCTCGGTCAGCGCGTTATTGACATTGATGACCGAGCCGGAAACTGGCCCCGGATCCGCGGTGCCGTCGTTCAGTGTGGGCTTAATCGCACTCCACGGGGGATTCGCCGGATTCCCCGTGTCGGTGTAGTACTGAGCTTGGGTCGGAGACGCGAAAACCAAATAAAACGCAGAACTCAAGACGAAAGCATGCGGCGCTGGCCGGAGTAAGCGAAGAACATGCATCCAATCGGTCATCCGCGGTGCTCGAAGAAGGATAAAGAAGATAGCCCGGCCAATGGCACTTCCTCAAGCATCGCCCGACTGATGAGCGGCCCGTGAGTCGCGTGCTCCAGTCTCCCGGCCCGCATCAGGCCTTCCCTGTCGCCTGCCTTCCCCCCTGAAGCAGCGTTTTTCTCGTGTCGGCGCGGAGCCTCTCCGAGTCCGGCAGCCTCGGGGCTTTGTCGTGACCTGGCTGGCGGCAGCGGTCAGAGGCTGTGGATGTCGATTGCGGGCAGCTCGTCTATCCGTCCCTGAAAGATGTCGCGGTCGTCGTGGATCTGCACGAGCT
>JBJOHE010000492.1:0-2783 GCA_046047895.1 Planctomycetota bacterium
GTGAACACGCCGAGGTTGATGTCGGTGAGGATCACGCCCAGCAGGATCACGCAGTCGCTCTCGTCGACAAACTCGGTGATGTCCCGCCGGCCCATCGCCCCCTCGTAGAGGCCGACGTAGAGCGGGTGCACCTCGCTGACCACGCTCTTGGCGAGCATCGTGGCCGCGATCGGAATCCCGGCCCGCTCGGCCAGGGCCACCGCATCGGCCTGGAGTCCGTAGCGGTGCAGCTCCACACCGGCGATGATCACCGGCCGCTTGGCCGCCGCGATCCGGGCCGCCGCCTCCTTCACCGCCTCGGCCAGAGCCTCCGGGTCGCTCTCCCGCGGCGGATGCACATAGGGGCGGATCTGGTCGGGCACCACCGTGACCATGTCGCGGGGCAGTTCGAGGTAGACCGGCCGCTTGAGCCGGTGGGCGGTGTCGAGCAGCGCGTCGATGTCGCGAAAGGCCGTGGCGGGATCGACGATCTCGAGGCTCGCCGCGCAGAGCTTATCGAACACCTCGAGCTGGGTCCGCCATTCGCGAACCCGGTGATGGAGCAGCGGATCGCCCCCCCGCTCGGCCAGGCCAGGCGCGCCGGAAATCATCACGACCGGACTCTTCTCGGCGTAGGCGCCAGCGATCGAGTTGGCCACGCTCAGCCCCCCCACGCCGTAGGTGACGCAGACCGCCCCCATCCCGTGCACCCGGGCGTAGGCGTCGGCGGCGAAGCCCGCACAGTCCTCGCGGGTGCAGTTCACGACATCGAGTGGCGAATGCTCGAGCATGCTGTAGAAGCTGAGCACGTAGTCGCCCGGCAGTCCGAAGACATGGCGGATGCCATAGTCGCCGAGCCGCCGGATCAGGTACTGCCCGATCGACAGGCTCGTCACGCTCTCGGGCCGCTGCGGCGCCGGCCGCACCACGGGCGGCGTCACCAGGCCGTTATCAAGGCTCGCGCCCAGGGCGATCGACATGGGTCACCTCCATCGCGGAGAGCCGCCGTTGCCGGGCGGCCAGCATCGCCAGCCAGAACCCGAGGAAACCGGCCACGCACCCGAGCACCACCACCGCCCGCAGCGGATTGTGGTTGAACCGCCAGGCGCCGATCGCATGGAAGATCCCCCAGCCGAGGATCGCCAACGCCACCCAGCGGATGATCCGCCACCGGTCGGCTGAGGAGGAGGCTTCGCTCATGCCGGAATTGTACTCCTCAGACCAAACCCGGGCCTCCAGCCGGTTTCGGCGACGGCCTGTGAGGATCGTGGGGGTCGTGACGCCCCGACGGCAGCGATCGGGCAAGAGAGTCGGCCTGGGGCGACACTGCCGTCGCCTTTTCGCAACCTAAAGATGAGGTGTGGAGACGCGGCGTTGCCCGCTCCCGTTCCGGCCCCCGAGAGGTTTGCATGTCTCTGACCGCGCCCCTGCCCCGCGTCTCCTCCCTCACTCCGACCGCCGTGATCGGCAGCCATCCCGCGATCCAGCAGCCGCTGGAGACCGCCCGTCGGGTCGCCCGGATGCCGGCCACCGTGCTGATTACGGGCGAGAGCGGCACCGGCAAGTCGCTCCTGGCTCGGGAGATCCACGCGGCCAGCGGCCGGAGCGGACGGCTGGTCGAGGTGGCCTGCGGCAGCCTCGCCGAGCCCCTCCTGGAAAGCGAACTTTTCGGCCACGCCGCCGGCGCGTTCACCGGCGCCAGTTCCGACCGCGAGGGAAAGTTTCTCCTGGCCGACGGCGGCACGATCTTCCTCGACGAGATCGGCACCGCCTCCCCGGCCCTGCAGGTCAAGCTCCTGCGGGTGCTCCAGGAGATGGAATTCGAACCGGTCGGCAGCAGCGCCACCCGCCGGGTCGATGCCCGGGTGATCCTGGCGACGAATGAGGATCTGCCGGCGCTCGTCGCCGCCGGAAGGTTTCGGGCTGATCTCTTCTGGCGGGTGAATGTGATCACGATCGAGATGCCACCGCTCCGGCAGCGGGCCTCCGACATCCCCGCCCTGGCTCGACATTTCCTGACCCAGGCCGCCACCCAGGCCGGCCGCACGGTGGAGGGCTTCTCGGCCGCCGCCGTCGACGCGCTCCTGCGACACCCCTGGCCCGGCAACGTCCGCGAACTCCAGCACGCCGTTGAGCGGGCCGTGTTCCTCGGCCGCGGCAGCCTCGTCGAGCCCGCCGACCTGCCCGCCACCGTCCTCTCGGCCGGCCCTGCACTCGCCGAGTCGCCCCGGAGCGAGCGGCCGCTGAAGCAGGCCCTCGCCGCCCCGGAGCGGCAACTGATCATCGACGCGCTCGAACGGGCCGGCTGGCGGCGGGACGTGGCCGCGCAGTCGCTCGGGATCAACCGCACCACGCTCTACAAGAAGCTCAAACGGCTGGGCATGGACGTGGCCGAACTCCATGCGGCCCGGTAGCCGGGCTCCGCACGGCCAGCTCGCAGCCTGCTCAGGGCAGCACCAGCCGGGCCTCGACGGGCAGATGATCGGATCCCACCGCGGGACCGACGCGGCGGTCGAGCACCCGGATCTCGTCCGACACGAGCACATGGTCAATCGGAATCCGCGGCGCCGGCCGATGGGCGTTCCAGGTGGCCTGAATACCGCGGCCGAGCGCCGAGTCGCGAAGGCCGCTCGTCGCCACCAGCCGGCGGAAGCCTAAGGCCCAGGGTGTGGTGTTGAGATCGCCGGCGAGGATCGTCGGACGACCGGCCTCGGCCACCACGTGCCCGAAGGCGTCGAGCTGGGCATCCCGCCAGGCCGACCACTCGGCCGAGATTGGAGCCGGCGGATGGGCGGCGATCACGA
>JBJOHE010000493.1:0-4424 GCA_046047895.1 Planctomycetota bacterium
GAGCCGTTTCCGCAAGCCCCGCAGGCAGTTCCGCCGCTCGGAATCGTGACTCGACAAAGCACCGACACGTTTGCGATCGACCACCAGGACCTTCTCAGGGCCCTCGGATTCATTCGGGAAAACGCCACCAACGGGATTCTTGTCGAGGACGTTCTCGAGGCGGTGCCAATGTCTCGCCGCGGATTGGAGCGGTTGTTTCAGGAACAGCTTGGCCGATCGCCGGCTGAGGAGATTCGGCGGGTGCGGATCGAACGGGCCAAGCACCTGCTCGCCACGACGGACCTCACCATTCCCAAGGTGGCAACCGCCTGCGGCTTCGGCACGGGAGCCTATATGGCAACTGTGTTTCGGAAAGTGGTCGGAATCACTCCGCTGCGATATCGGGCTGCCGCCGGAGCGAGGAACTGATCCGGCTTCATGGGGCCACCCCGGCGAGGCACGGGGTTGCGACGACGATGTGTGGGTTTACGGGAGGCTGTGGAGAGTGAACGCGTTGCATCAGAGGCTTGGAATGATGGGCTGGATGTGGGCATGCGGCATGCTCGTGGGGGTTTTCGTCGGGGGAGTGCCGCGGTCGGCGGTGGCGGTCACGCCGGTCAACCTCGCGAGTGGTGGCCGGGTCTCCGCCAGTTCGAGCCGGCCGGGCCACCCGCCAGCCCAGGCCGTTGACGGCAAGATCAGCGACGAATCCCGCTGGATCAGCGGAGCAGCCGCGGCGAGCCCAGCCTGGTTGTGCGTCGAATTCCCCGCCCGGGCACGGGTCGGCGGCGTGCACGTCCACTCCGGCTGGCGGGACAGCGAGCCCGTCGAAGAGTTTCAGATGGAGTATCGAGTGGGAGACGCATGGCTGCCCGTTCCTGGTGGCCGAATTGTCGGCAATCGTCGGCAATCTGTGGCCGTGCCTTTTGACGACACCGCAATGATCGAAACCGACGCGATTCGCCTCGTCTGTCCTCATGCTCCGGGAGAACTCGTACGGATTCGGGAACTGGCGATCTGGCCGGCGTCTCCCGCAGGAATTCCCCGGTTGCCGCAAGGATCGGCAGGCGGTGAGATTCCCCCGATTTATCTCAATCAGAGCGGCTTCAATCTCGGCAAGCCCAAGCGTTTCACCGCACCGCGGCTTCCCGATGAGACGCCATTTGCCGTGGTGCGGCGGGCGGACGAAAGGGTGATGTTTGAAGGCCGAATCCGGGGGGCGATTGGCGACTTCACCGGCTTCGATCCGGAGAGCCGAGATGAGTATGTGGTGCGGGCCGGGGGTGATGAGTCGGTGCCCTTTCGAGTCGGACGATTCTGGCTCGAGCGGGTCACTTATCGCGGCAGCGTCGACTTCATGATCGATTCCCGACAGTACGTGGGCACATACGCAGAGCCCTGTGAAATGTCGTTCGCATGGCGAGACGACCATCAGTTTTCCTTCGAACTCAACGGCCTGGTCCCACTCTACCTCGCCAACCCCTCGGCCTTTGACAACATGCCTCTTACCATGCCGCCGGTACCGGCCGGTGACGGCCGGCGCTGGGGGGCGCTCGAGCCCTGTCGCCCCGATGCTCCAGACATCGTTCGGTTGATTCATTGGGGAGCCGACGTGATCGTCACCCAGCGGCTTGACCACATGCTCCTCAAGGAACAACTCGCGTTTTTTCTCCACGCCTGGCCGGCCCTGGATCGCTGGCTGCCGCCGCAGAATCACCAGGTTGTCTTGGCTTACGCTCGAGACGTGTGGGGACGCCCTGGCATCGGGCGGTCGTATCCGTACGACACGATCCGGGAGGATCACGACCTCTTTCGTGTCAAAACAGGAATCGGCACGACCAAAGGCGAGAATCCGCCGGGGCATTCCTTGCTTCCCAATCTGCTGATGCACGAAGTGGCCGTCCGGCTCGGTGACCCTCACGCATCCCGGTACGAACGAGCGGCTTTGGATCAGGCCTCCTGGATGGTCGCCGAACTCGACTGGAATGATCCCGCGACGACGAAGGGACAACGGGGCAGTGAACATGTGGTGGTAGCCGGCTTGGGCATGCTCTACCGCGTGCGTGCGGCCGCCCCTCTCGCCGGGTTGCGGCAAAAGCTCCAGGATTGGGCGGCGGTGGCTGTCAGCCGCTCAGACAATCTCTGGGACTTCCGGCGGCTTTCGGCCACGCAGTGGACACCGACCGGGGCGCGAACGACGGAATGGAATGAGCCGGGAAATGTTTTGGGATTTCCTGCATGCGTTCTGGCTGCGCTGCCGGCGGTCGACGATGCGGCCCTCCGGGGTCGGCTCGAGCAGCTCGTGTGGTCGCATTTCGACAATTGCTTCGGCCGCAATCCTTGCGGGCGACACTTCTCCTACGATGCGCCCCGGGAGATCGAGGGAGTGGAATTCGGCTGGTACTCGTTCATGGAGGGTGGGATCGGCCACTTGGCCAATTCCCGTTTCGTGTTCGACGGCGCTCCCAAAAATGCCCATTACCCCTACCACCCGGAGCTCGGCAACATCGGGTGGACGGAGGGCTGGATTGCGTTCAATTCGGCATTCAACGCCAGCCTGGCGGCGCTGGCTGTGCACGAAACGAAGCTCGAATGCCGGCGGCAGGACGGAAACCTGCGAATTCGACTGCGGGCGGCCGTCGGATTCGACCCCGATGTCCGCGAGGCGGCCGTCGTGCAGTTGATTCGTCACGGGGTGAGCGAACCACTCGAGGTCCGCGAAGAGGCTGACGATTCGGAGTGGTTTTCCGCCACGGTGGCCGAGCCCGCGGGCATCTCCCGCGTCACGTACGGCCATGGTTTCTGGCAGACGGCGGTGGATTTGCAACCGTGACGCTGCGGTGAATGCGGCCTTGTTGTGCCGTTGTAGGGGGCGGCAGACGGCATCTGGTGATTGTCGCAATCACGAAAGAAAAAGACGGAGCGGGTCTCTGGTGAGAGACCGCAGGTGACCGGCATGATGTCCCCATGTGGAAGGGGCGGGGAGGAGCGTTGGCTGTCTCCTTGTCAGTTGAACGGCTGAGGACGTCCGAACGGGAGCGCATCTCATGATCAATTTGACGTTGCAGGCGGCGAGGTTTTCATCGGGTTCAAGGGGTCGCATAGCTCTCGCGATCGGACTCCTTCTGGGTGTCGTTTCGTCGGGGGCTGTGGGCGACGACCTGACCTGGAACGGGGCCGCCGGGATTTGGGACACGACCACGCCAAACTGGCTTTCAACGGCAGGCAGCGTTGCCTGGCCAACCTCAGGAACCGCCAACACTGCTCAGTTCGCAGGAGATGCCTATCCGGTGACGCTCGTAACCGACGTGCTTGCCAACAGGCTCGAGTTCGCGACGGACGGCTACTCGGTGTCTGGGTTCGGGGCAATCACGCTCAACGGCACGACACCGACGATCGAGGTCACGGCCGGAACGGCCACGCTCGGTGGCAGCTCGGCCGTGGTCCTGAGCGGGGTTGATGGTCTGACAAAGACCGGCGCGGGTCTGTTGCTGCTGGATGGGAGCGAGCCGCAATCACTGACCGGCGGCTTGACCGTCGCAGGAGGCCGGCTCTCGGCCAATTACGCGAGCCTCGTGAGTCCGGTCGACTACTTCCCGGCGAGTAACGCGCTCACGCTTGCCAACGGCACTCTGGAGTTGATCGCGAGCCCGAGCGGAGGCACGAGTCAGACGTTCGACGGTCTCAGTCTGGGCAGCGGCCGCGGGGCGCTTGTCATGAACGCATCCGCCGGCACTCTGGCGGTCAATCTGGGGGCTATCACCCAGCGGGAAGCTGGCGGAATCTTGATGGTTTCGGGTGTGACCACCGCGACCGGGCGGGTCACGAACACGCCCGCGGCATTCGTGGCACCCTGGGCTCTGTCTGGAGACTCCACGACATCCGCGGTTCGCTGGTTGTATGTCAAGGACGATGCGTCCCTGTCGACGATCTTCGGTGTCAGTCCCGGGACGAATTGGGTGAACATGACGTCTCCCACCGCGGTCTACACCATCACCGGCTCGCCGACCCTTGCCGGCAATGCCACTGCGTTCGGCGTGCAGAACAATGAAAACGCGAATCGGACCGTGACGCTCGGCAACGCCACCTTCATGACCGGCGGAATCTCGAAGCTCACGGCCTTTACCGACACCTACACCGCCGCCGGCGGCACGGGTGTGATCCAGATCAGCGACCATAACGACCTCGTCATCGTCGGCCCCGGCAGCGTCACGCTGTCCGCTCCGGTTGTGGACGGTGTGAATGGTAACTCGGCGGTCACTCAGGCCGGTGGTGGAACGCTCCGATTCGATACGGCAGCCAGCACCTACACCGGCCCGACGACGGTCAACAGCGGCGTGCTCCGGGTGGCAACCGGTGGTTCGATCAACGGCTCGAGTGGGGTCGTCGTGAACGGCGGCCGGTTCGTGCAGTCCAACGCAACCACCGCGGTCACGCCGCCGGTG
>JBJOHE010000494.1:0-10965 GCA_046047895.1 Planctomycetota bacterium
CGGCAGATGGAGATCTACGCGTTCATCCGCGACAAGATTCATTCGCGCGGGTTCGGGCCGACGGTGCGGGAGATCGGGCAGGCGTTCAAGATTCGCTCGCCCAATGGGGTGGTCTGCCACCTCAAGGCCCTGGAGCGGAAAGGGCTGATCACTCGGGGCAAAAACATGTCGCGGGCGATTGAGCTGGTCAACGAACCGGCCCACCTCCGAGGCCTCCAGATGGCGGGTTGGGTCGCGGCCGGCACGCTCCGACCGGCCGAGGAGCAGGCCGATCGGATCGACTTCCAAGACCTCTTCAATCGCGACAACCACTTTGTGCTCAAGGTGATGGGCGATTCGATGATCGACGCCCAAATCGCCGACGGCGATTGGGTGGTCATTCAGAAGAAGCAGTCGGCCCATGCGGGCGACATCGTGGTCGCCCAGACCGAAGACGGCGAAGCCACGCTCAAGCAGTGGTTCCCCGAGCGAGACCGGATCCGCCTTCAGCCGGCGAATGCCTCGATGAAGCCGATCTACGTGCGCAACGCCAAGGTGCTCGGCGTGCTCGTGGGCGTCGTCCGCAAGACGTGACCGACCGCGTCAGGCGGGCTTCTCCAGGGATGTGCCCTGGATCTGGTGCAGTTTGTTGTAGAGCGTCTTGAGGCTGATCCCCAGTTCTTCGGCGGTGCGGGGCTTATTGCCTTCGTTCCGGTCGAGGCCCTGAAGGATCGCTTCGATCTCCAGTTCGCGAAGGGTCTGCGGACGGGCGGGTTCTACCGCCTGGCCGGACTGGGCCCGCGTGACTGGAGCCGAAGCGGTGGGCAATGGAGCCGGAGGAGCGGCGGCGAGCGCCGCCGAGGGCGAGGTCGCCGGCTCCGCCAATCGGCGGCCGACAAGGCGAGCGGGAAGATGCTCCGGCAGCAGGGGCAACTCGTCGCAGAGCACGAGCGAGTGTTCCACCACGTTGGCGAGTTCGCGGACGTTGCCCGGCCAATCGTGGGCCGCCAGCGACTCGAGGGCTTCGGGCGTGATCACCTCGGCCTGGGGCGGCGTCTGCGGCCGCCCGCGACGGACGAAGTGGTTCACCAGGCCCGGGATGTCGCCCAGCCGCTCGCGGAGCGGCGGCACGGTGATCTCGAACGTGTTGATCCGGAACAGCAGGTCTTCACGAAACTCGCCCGCCCGGGCCATCTCTTCGAGCGGGCGATGGGTGGCGCAGACGAGCCGCACGTCGACGGTGATCGGATGGTTGTCGCCGACGCGGCGAATCTCGCCGCTCTCGAGCACCCGCAGCAGCCGCGACTGCAAGGCCCGCGGGAGCTCACCGATCTCGTCGAGGAACAGCGTGCCACCGTCGGCCACCTCGAACAGGCCGGCCCGGTGTTCGTCGGCGCCGGTAAACGCCCCCTTGCGGTGGCCGAACAGCTCGCTTTCCACGAGGTGCTCGGGCAGCGCCCCGCAGTTGACGGCCACAAGCGGTCGGTCGGCCCGGCTGCTCCCCTCGTGGATCGCCCGCGCGACCAGTTCCTTGCCCGTGCCAGTCTCGCCGCGGATGAGCACGGCCGCCTCGCTGCCCGCCACCCGGGCGATCAGCCGCCGCACTGCCTCGAGCGCCGACGAGCCGCCGACGAGGCTGGAGCTGCCCTCCGCCCGCTGCACCCTGCGTTCGAGCGCCCGCAGCCGGCTGGTCAATTCCCGCCGCTTCCGCACCCGCTCGAGCACCGCCTGGATTTCCGCCAGCCGGCAGGGTTTCGTGAGATACTCGAACACGCCCTGCCGGACCGCCTCGATCGCAGTCTCCACCGACGACTTGCCTGTGATGATGACCGCCTCGGTGTCGGGTGCGACGGCCCGCACCCGGCTGATCACCTCCATCCCGCCGGCCCCCGGCATGTCGAGATCGACGACCACGCAGTCGTAGGCGGTGCGGTCGAGGGCAGCGAGGGCGGTGACGCCGTCGGGGCAGACGGTGGCCTCGTGGCCAAGCCGAGGCAACTCGATCCGCATCAGCTCTTGGATCGAGGGCTCGTCATCGGCAAACAGGATTCGCATCGGTCGCTGGCTCGGTTTCACGTCGCTTCGCTCCATCTGGTTTCCTGATTCGTTCGGGCCGCGGTCAGACTCCCGCCCGCCAGCCTCATGCCGCCCGGTCGGCCCCGGGAGCCGCCGGCGGATCGCCCGCCACCGCCCCGATCTGGGCCAGCGGCAGGGCCACCCGGAAGGTCGCCCCGCAGCCGGGCCCGGCGCTGGCGGCCTCGATGCGGCCGCCATGGTCGGCCACGATTCGGTGCACGATCGACAGGCCGAGGCCGGTGCCCTGGCCCTGCTTCCGCCGCGTGAAAAACGGCTCGAAGAGATGCTCCAGCACCTCGGGCGTCATCCCGCAGCCGTCGTCGGTGAAGGTGAGCACCCCCTCGCCTCCCGTGCGACGGGCAGCCACCCGCACCACCCCCGTCTCCGCGATCGAGTCGAGCGCGTTGACCAGCAGATTGAGCACCACCTGCTTGATCTCCTGCGGGTTGACCATCACGAGCACATCCTGGCCTTCCTCGATCTCGATCTGGCGGCCGGCGAACCGGCCCACGTGCCGCAGCATGTCGGCCACGTCGGTCACCAAGGCCGCCAGGGCCGTCGCCTGCCGCTTCACCTCGCCCAGCCGGGAGAAGTCGAGCAGCTTTTCCGTGATGCCCTTGCAGCGAAAGGCCTCGTTTTGAATCAGCGAGAGGTAACGGCGGGCCACCTGAGCCTCCGACTCCGGCGGCCCCATCGCCTCGATCCGGCCCTCGAGCGATTCGGCGCACATCGCGATCGAGGCCAGCGGATTGTTGATCTCGTGGGCCACGCCCGCCGCCAGAAACCCGACGCTCGCCAGCTGCTCGCTGCGGATCACCTCGCGGGTGCGGAGCTGCACCTGGCGATCGAGATCGTCGCGGATCTCCTGGAACCGCTCGGTCATGTCGTTGAGCGCGTCGGCGAGTTCCGCCATTTCGTCTTCGGTGTCGAGCCGGATCCGGTAATCGAAATCCCCGGCGGCCACGCGGCGGGAGCCGTGGCCGAGCAGCCGAAGCGGGCGGAACACCCAGCGGTAGGTGAGCAGGCCGATCGCACAGAGCAGGACCACGGCGGCGATCGCGGCCGTCCAGGTGACCACGATCAGGGTGCGATATCGGCCCCGCACCTCATGGGCCAGGTCGTGGAGCCGCTGCTGGAGGAAGGTCGGCAGTTCACCGGTGAGCACCGCCAGCCGCTCGAGCTGCGGTGCAGCGGCGAGGAGCACGGCCCGCTCGGAGGTCGCCGTGGCGGGGGTCGGTTCGGCCACGAGCCGTTCGAGCGCCGCCAGGCCCAGGGCGATCCGCCGGGCGGTGTCCCGTTCCCGGGTACGGTCGGCGAAGGGCATGTCGTCGAGTTCGCCCGCCTCGAGTTCGGTGGAGTAGGCCTCCAGGGCGTCGGCCGTGGCCCGCACGCCTGCCAGCACGCCGTCGGCTGTGTCGCCACCCGCCAGGGCGCGGGCATGCGACAGCCGGAGGGTGGCCACGCGGGCGTCGAGTTCGGCGGCCAGCGGCAGTTCGGCAGCCCGGCTCGAGAGCGCACGCACGAGCCTGCGGTAGGAATACACGCCCAGGAAACTGCTGGCCGACAGAGCAGCGACCATCGCGCCGACGAGAAGGCCTCCCAGCAGCAGCTTGTCGCGGATTGGACGTCGCTTGGCCATGGCCGACCTCCTCGGCTGCGGGCACCTCACCGCACCCCGAAGGCAGAATGCGGGCGGGGAGGGTAGCAGGGGCGGTTCCGGGGAAAAAGCCTGGAATCGCCCGCGGTTTCCGCCTGCAGGACACGGCCGCCCCACCCCCTCACCGCCTACACCAGCCCCCAACGCTTCCGCAGCGACCACTCGGCGATCATGGCTCCGGCCAGGAGCACCAGCATCGGCCAGCTGTCCCAGACCGCCAGCGACCACTGCTCTCGGCTCTCGTACACCGACGGTCGGCTCCCGATCTCCTCGAAGATGGCGGGCAGTTCCTCAGGCAGCCGCGGACCGCCGGCGGTCTCGCCGGCCATCTGCTGCATCAGCAAGGGGTTGGCCCGTGGGTTGGCCAGTTCGAGATCCTGCCGGTAGACGGTGAACCTGGCCGACCGCTCCTTGGGCTCGAGATCGCCCGGCCGCTGACCGCGCACCACGAGCGTCCAGTCTCCCGGCTGGACGCAGTCGGTGACGGTGCCGGAGAAGCCGCCGCTCGCAGCGGCCACCCGCACCGGCCGGGCACTGCCGTCGGGGGCCGTCACGACCGCCTCAAACCGGGCGTCGGCCCGCGGCTCACCGTCGGCCGCGGCGATGGCCGTGTCGAATTCCAGGGGCGTGCCCGGCGGCAGCCGCCGCTGGGCCAGCCTGAGCCAGAGGCTGTCGGCCTCCTGATCGTCTCGTCGGGCCAGCCAGAGCACGAATTGCCGCCAGAACCGACGATGCTGATCGCGGGCCCCCTGCATCACCCACCGCCAGGTGGAATCGGCCGCAAAGGCGAGCACCCGACCTTCGCCAAACTCACGGGCCACCAGCAGCGGCCGGCCGTCGGCCGTGACCGCGAGGGGCTTCGCCGTCGGCACGAGCCGTCCAAGCACGTTCGCCCCCGAAAGACTCGGCAGCTTCTCCCAGACCTCCCGCGACGCCGCTTCGGTGTCGGCCTGGCGAAGAATGGAGATCCCGCCGAATCGCCGGTCGGGAAGCATCGCAAGCGGTCCCTCGAGATGGCTTCCGGGCCGGACGGGCTCACCGAACCGCTGCCGGGCCAAGGGGTCGGCCTCGAACGGCACGAGCGGGCCGAGCGGCGACCCGGCCCAGCCGCCCGCCTCGAACGCATGAAACCCGCCCAGGAAGCCGATGCCTGAGCCGGCCGCCACCCGGTCGGCGATCGTCCGCAGATCGTCCGGCCGCAGGGCTGCGGCATCGAGATCGCCGATCAGGTAGACGTCGTAATCGCCTGCCAGTTGTCGGCTGAGATCGATGGGCCAGCGATCCCGCCGGCTCGAATCAATCCACCGGAAGTCGACCTGCATATCGGGGCTGGCCGCCAGCACCCGCCGCAGGAAACGCTGCTCCACCCGGAGGGCGCCCTCGAGATAGAGCACCCGCAGCCCTCCGTCGATCACGGTCACGAAGGTCGAGAGTTCGTTGTTGGTGACGACCACCTCCCCTTCCTGGGGCTCGACCCGGAGCACGACCTTCCGCTCGCCGAGGCTCTTCGGGGTCCACTCCAGCCGCACCGCCTCCTCGCCAGACTCGCCGGGCGTGGTGACCGTCGTCCTGGCCACCTCCTCGAGCACCCCCTCGCCGCCCTCAGCCAGGAGCACGACCGACGCCGGCCGGCCGGCCAGCCCTTCGAGCCTCACGCGGCCGGCGACCTCGAGCGTGTTGTCGAGATAGACCGTCTCGGAGACGGAGAGATTTACCACCGCAGCGTCCCGGCCCTGGCCACCGCCGAGGTGCTGCCCGAAGGTGATCGTCCAGAGCGGGCCGCCCAGGTCGGCGACGCTCCGAGCGGCCGTCTGGGGCGGTAGATCCCGTGGCGGGTAGGCGTGCTGGCCGCCGTCGCTCAGCAGGATCACCCCCGCCAGCCGGCCATCCGTGGCCGAGCGGATCGCCTCGTCCACCGCCGACCCGATCGCCGTCTCGTCAGCCGTGGCGGCGTCCCGCCAGTCGCCGAGTGGCACAGGATCGTCGTCGCGGGGTGAGACGGCGTGCAGTTCCCGGTCGAAGGTCCAGGCCGCGATCTCGAAGCCTCCCTGGCCGAGCAGATCCTGCATCGCCGGCCGGGCGGCATCCACCGCCGCGAGGACGGCCTGCCACCGCGTCTGCCCGCCCTGGCCATCGGCCACGGTCATGCTTTCCGAAGCATCGGCCAGCACCACCACCAGCCCCTGCTGAATCGCCCGGCGGGTCGATACGAGTTCGGGCCGAAGCATGCAGAAGACCAGCGCCAGAAACGCCAGGATCCGCAGGCCGACGAGCAACGCCACCTGCCGCGGCCCGATCCGGGATCGGTCCGGCGGCACCGCCACCAGCACCGCCGCCAGTGCCGTCGCCACGAGCACCACCACGGCCCATGACCCGACCGGGTCGAGCGAAATCGAGAGATCCTCGATCCACGTTGATTCCTTCATGACGCCGCCTCCTGCCGAGCCGGTAACGGCGGTGGGCCGTCGGCATTCGGCTCCGGCAAGTCGGCGTCGGGGGGCTCCGCGTCGGCAAACCCGGCCGCCATGTCGGCCGGCTGGGAACCCTCGTCCCGCGGTGCATAGAACCGGTTGGCCACGATCCAATCGGCAGCCATCACAGCCGCAGCCAGAAGGATCAGCCAGCCGAAGAGCTCGGTGCCGACCCGCTCGCGATTCACGTCCCGCACCAGTTCGGTCGCATCCCGCGCCAGGCGGTGATCGGGGCCCAGCACCGTCGCGAGCTCATCGGGCGACAGCCGACGGAAGTCGGTGGCGGCCGAATCGAGGTTGGCACTGAAGCCATCGCTCACGCCCTCGATCCCGCCCCCGGCCCGCACCGTGTAGTTGCCCGGCTCGAGCGTGGCCGTCACGGTCACCCTGCCCGTGTCGCGATCGATCGCGACAGGAAAGTCATCGCCTCCGGGCGTCCGCACGGTGGCGGTCGGCAGGTCTCGGCGGCCGAGCGGCAGCACCGCCGGTCGGCCTGTCACCACGTTGCGGTCGGCGGCATGCTCGATCGAGAACAGAAGCGTCTCGTTGGCCAGGATCAGAAACGGCCAGGGCTCGAAGCCGGTAGCCAGGCTATTCCAGGCTTCCGGATCGCTTGCCGACCGCGAAACCGGCGTGGTCACCACGACGGCCCGCCCCTGCCCCACGCGGTGCTCGGTCACGGCCGGGAGACCGTTGCGGTAGGCCACCACCACGCCGGCGGGGGTCGCCACCGGATCGGCGGCGGGCTCCGCGGGCTGAAACTCCCAATGCCGCGTCACGGGAAAATCCTGCCACGGCACCTCGTCGCCCACCCGTCGAAAGGCCGCCAGCAGCGGATGCGCCAGATCGGTCGGGGCGAGGTAGTTCCCGGCATCGGGGCTCCTCCAGACCCGCACGATCCGGCCGCCGAGCAGCCGCTCGACCGTGGGCGTATTGAACGCATCGGAGCCGCCGGCCGAGGGCCCGAGCCACACCACGAGGCCGTGGCCCTCGGCCACCCAGCGGCCCAGGCCCTCCCAGATCGGCTCGGGCAGCGGCGGCGGATCGAGCAGCACCACCCCCTCCGCCCCCTGCCAGGCTGCCAGGTCGAGATCGGTGTAGTCGATCACCTCGGGGGCGAACCGGGCCGTACCGGCGACCCGCAGGGGGGTCGGCGCGATCGCCTCCACGAGGAGCCGGGCGTTCCGGTCCGCCGGCCCCGCCGCCGCCACGACCACCCGCTCGGGCGGCCCCACCTCGACCGTGAAGGATCGCAGATCATCGGCGGGCAGGTCGTCGCTGCCGTCGAGCAGCACCCGGCCCTGCCGGATGCCCGGTTCGAGCCCCGCGATCTCGAACACCACCGAGGCCCTCCCCGCCTCACCCACCGCCGCCGGCTTCACACCGCGACGGACATACCGGCCGTCGGCGGCCAGAAACTCGACATCCACGAGCCGATCATCTGCTGTGCCCGTGGCCGTGATGCCAGCCTCGACCACCAGCGGAGTGCCGGCGGCGAGACGAACCCCCGAGAGATCGAGCGACTCGACCGCGTAGTTCCGCACGGTCTCGGCCGCCACATCGACGTAGAGCACCGAGGCGGTCAGCCCGGTATCGTCGTCCGGCGCCGCCGCTTTCTCCCACGCGCCCTGGGAGCAGTCGGTGAACACGTAGATCTCGCGGCGGTCGAGTTCTGCCGAGGCCAGGAGCCGCCGGGCCTGGGCGATCGCGTCGGGCAGCGAGCGGGCGGAAGGGGTGACGTCGAGCCGCTCCATTCGCGCCCCAGCTTCGGCCAGCGAGCCGGCGAAGGCCGCCGGACTCGCCGAGGTGTCGATCACTGCGAGCCTGCTGCCGCCGGGAAGCTTCTCGACGAGCACGTCCGCAAGCTCACGGGCCCGATCGAGTCTGGTCTGATTGCCCTGGCGAACCGCCATCCGCGGGGCGGTGTCGAACACGAAGGCGGCGGCCACCGGCCCCTCTGTGTCGGGCAGCCAGCCGGCGCCCCGCAGCACCGGCCGGGCGAGCGCCAAGGCCACGAGCAGCACCGCGGCGATCCGCAGCAGGAGGAGCAGCAGATGGCTGAGCCGCAGCCGCCGCCGATTCCGCACGGCCCGCGCCTGAAGAAACCGAAGCGCCGGAAAGGAATGTGGCACGGGCTTCCGCCGCATCAGCAGATGCAGAAGGATCGGGGCGGCCACCAGGGCCGCCCCTCCGAGCAGAAGCGGAGAGAGGAACGACAGGCCCATGGATCAGAATCGCCCTCGCCGATTGTGGAGGTATTCGACGAGCGCCCGGTCGAACTGCATGCTCGTGTCGAGCGGCACGTAATCGACGCCGGCTCGGAAGCACCAGGAGCGGTAGTCCTCGCGGAACGCGGTGACGGCGTCCACATAGCCCCCGCGGGCGGCGTCGGCATCGATCACGAGTTTGTCACGGCTCTCCGGTTCGGTCAGCTCCACCATTCCTTCGAATGGAAAGCCCACCTCCGCCTCATCGAGCACGTGGAAAAGGATCACGTCGTGGCCGCCGTGCCGGAGTCGCAGCAGCGCCTCGTGGATCGGCGCGGGATCCGCGAGCAGGTCGCTGAACACCATCACGAGCGACCGGTGCCGGAGCATGGCGGCCACCTGGCCGAGGCTGCGGGCGATGTCGGTCCGCCCTGCAGGAGCCACCTTCGACAGGATCGAGAGCACCTGGCCGATCTGCGACCGCCGGGAACGAGCCGGAAGGGAGGTGCGGATCTTGTCGTCGAAGACCATCAGCCCGCAGGGATCCTGCTGATGGACCATCAGCCAGCAGAGGGCCGCCGCCAGGGAGATCGAATAATCGAGCTTCGTGAGATCCTGCCGGTAGGTGTAGGCCATCGACTCGCTGGCATCGACCACGAGATAGCCCGTGATGTTGGTCTCGGCCTCGAACTTCTTGACGTAGTGCTTGTCGGTCTTGGCATAGACGAGCCAGTCGATGTCTTTGGGATCATCGCCGGGGGCATAGCGGCGGTGCTCGCTGAACTCGACCGAAAAGCCCTGGTAGGGGCTGGCGTGGAGCCCCTGGAGAAAGCCCTTGACGATGAACTGGGCGCGGAGATCGAGCCGGGCGATCTGCCGCACCACCTCCGGCTTCAGGTATTCCTCGACCGCACGAACCATCGGCGGGCCACCTCGCCGGCGCTGCCGCCCGCCTGACTGCGGGCCGCGCCGCCTACTTGACGAACTTGGGGATTTCGGGCTCGGGCGTCTCCTTCAGGAGCCGCTCGATGATTGACTCGGCGGTCAGCCCTTCGGCCTGGGCCTGGAAGTTGGTGGCGATCCGGTGCCGCAGCACCGGCACGGCCACCCGCCGCACGTCGTCGAGCGAGACGCTGAACCGGCCGTCCATCGCGGCCACCGCCTTGCCCCCCTGGATCAGAAACTGGCCGGCCCGCGGCCCAGCGCCCCAGTCGACGAGCTGGGCGACGTAGGGCGGCGCCTGCGGATCCTTGGGCCGGGTGGCCCGCACGAGCCGGGCCACGTACTTCACCACGTACTCGCTCACCGCGACGCTCGCCACCACCTTCTGGATGTTGAGGATCGCCCGGCCCGAGAGCACCTTCTGCACCTCCGGCTTCTCAGGCCGGGTGGTCGCCATCAGGATCTGTTCCTCTTCGGCGGCCGAGGGGTAGCCCACCTTGATGTTGAACATGAACCGGTCGAGCTGGGCCTCGGGGAGCGGGTAGGTTCCCTCCTGCTCGATCGGGTTCTGGGTGGCGATCGTGAAAAATGGCTCGGGCAGCGGGTAGGTCTGCTGGCCCACCGTCACCTCCCGCTCCTGCATCGCCTGAAGGAGCGCCGCCTGAGTCTTGGGGGGCGTGCGGTTGATCTCGTCGGCCAGGAGGATGTTCGTGAAGATCGGCCCTTCGACGAACCGAAACACCCGCCGCCCCCCCTCGTCGTCGAGCACGTTCGTGCCGGTGATGTCGGAAGGCATCAGGTCGGGCGTGAACTGCACCCGCTTGAAGCCGACGTCGAGGATCCGGGCGAGCGTGGCCACCATCAACGTCTTGGCGAGGCCCGGCACGCCTTCGAGCAGGCAGTGACCCCGGGTGAAGATCGCGGCGAACAGCTGCTCGATGACGTCGGTCTGCCCGACGATCACCTTCTGCAGCTCCTCTTGCATCAGCCGGCGGTGCTGGGCGAATTCCAGAAGGATGTCGTCGAGTGTCTTGGGACGGGAGGTGGTGGACACGCCGGCGATCCTTCCTGCGAAGATTCAGTGGCCGCGAAGGGCAGACGCGTCAGTATCGGGATTCAGGCCCGGAGCGGCAAACGGCCGGCCGTTTGCCGCCGGTCGGCAGGGGTTCTCCCGTTGTGGGAGCTGCCTGGTACGCTTTACGAGCCATGGCTGGGTCTCACATGTCTCCGGTTTCGGTTCCCGCCCACCGGCCGCACGGCTGGCGACATGCCATGGCAGCCGTGGCTTCAGGGCTTGCGATCCTGCTGGCAGGCAGCCTCGCCCCGGCCCTGTCCGCTCCGCTCCAGCCCGACGACATCGAGCGGGCCCTGGAAAAGGGCCGCGACTATCTCATCCGCCAGCAAAATCCCAACGGCTCCTGGGACGCGATGGGCTCGCCCGACAAGCGGGTGGGGGCGACGGGGCTCGTGCTCCTCGCGCTGGCCAATGCGGGGCTCGATGCCAACCATCCCGCGGTGAAGAAGGGCCTCGGCTGGCTGCGGCTTCAGGAGCCGAACGAGACCTACCACGTCTCCCTCCAGACCCTCGCCCTGGCGATGCTCTCGCCCCGGGGAGACGCGCCGATTCTGGCCC
>JBJOHE010000495.1:0-2894 GCA_046047895.1 Planctomycetota bacterium
TCGTTCACGCTCGACCCGCCGGCCACCTGGTCTCCCGCCAAGCCCCGGCTCCATCGCTGCACCGTCGCGATCTCGTCGCCCCACGGGAGCCATGCGGTTGCGGAGCGGTTCGGCTTTCGGAGCGTCGAGTGGGTGCCGAATGGACCGTTTCTGCTCAACGGCCAACGGCTCCTGCTCCGCGGCACCCACTACCACGAGGACCATGCCGGCGTGGCGGCTGCCGTGCCGGACATCGTCGTCCGCCGCACGCTCACCCAGATCAAGGAGATGGGGGCCAACTTCGTCCGGCTCGGCCACTACCAGCAGGCCCCGCTCGTGCTCGATCTCTGCGACGAGCTTGGCCTGCTCGTGTGGGAGGAGATTCCCTGGTGCCGCGGCGGGCTCGGCGGCGACCGCTACCGCGAGCAGTGTCGCAGGATGCTCCAGGCCCTGATCGACCAGCACCACAACCATCCCTCCGTGATCCTCTGGGGACTCGGGAACGAGAACGACTGGCCGGGTGACTTTCCGACTTTCGATAAGCAGGCGATCCGTGAATTCATGGCCGAACTCCAGGCCCTGGCCCACGAACTCGACCCGACTCGGAAGACCGCCATCCGCCGCTGCGACTTCTGCAAGGATGTGGTCGACGTCTACTCGCCGAGCATCTGGGCGGGCTGGTATTCGGGCCGCTACCGCGAGTATCGGGCCGCCCTTGAGAAGGCGATCGCGGCCACGCCACACTTCTTCCACGCCGAATGGGGCGGCGACAGCCACGCCGGCAGATTTGCCGAGGATCCGGAGCGGATGCTCGCGGAGGTGGCGGTCGGCCAGGGCACGGCCGAGGTCGGAAAGGCCTACAAGTCGACCGGCGGCAAGGTGCGAATGTCGAAGGACGGCGACTGGTCGGAGAGCTACATGGTGAACCTCTTCGACTGGCATCTCCACGAGCAGGAACGGATGCCGAATCTTACCGGCTCCGCCGCCTGGATCTTCAAGGACTTCTCCACGCCGCTGCGGCCGGAGAATCCCCTGCCCCGGGTCAACCAGAAGGGCGTGGTCACCCGCGATGGCACGCCCAAGGAGAGCTACTACGTGTTCCAGAGCTACTGGGCCGATCGGCCGATGGTGCACGTGCTCGGTCACGGCTGGCGGGAACGCTGGGGAACCGCGGGCGAGGCCAAGGAGCTTCGCGTCTACTCAAACTGCCCCACGGTGGAACTCTTCGTGGATGGCGTCTCCTTTGGCAGCAAGCAGCGAAACATCGCCGACTATCCGGCCGCCGGGCTCCATTGGAGCGTGCCGCTGACGGCCGGACGGCATCTGGTCAGGGCCGTGGCCGACTCAGCCGCGGGGCCGATCACCGACGAGATTGCCTTCGACTACCGGGTGGAGCCCTGGGGCCCGCCCGCGAAACTCATGCTGACGGAAGTGGCGAGAGAGGCCTCGCGGATCACGCTCGAGGCAGCGGCCATGGATGCCGCCGGAGCGATCTGCCTCGACGCGGCGAACGTCGTGCGGTTCGCCGCGATCGGTGATGCGGCCCTCGTCGACAATCTCGGCACGCCGGGCGGTTCACGGGTCGTGCAGCTGGCCAACGGCCGGGCCCGGATCGACCTGATCATGGCAGGCCCTCAGGCCGCGGCCGCCGTCAGGTCGGCGGGACTCGCCACGGCGGTCATCGAACTCGCCGCTCTCGTGGCGGATGCAACCGCCCGCCTCGACCTTGACCTCGCCGTCCTTGAACGGGAGCGGATTCTCCGGGCTGCAGACGCCGCCCTGGCGATGACGCCCCCGACGATCACCACGGCCCGCCCGCCCCATCCCTTCGGCGGCCCCAACGACTTCCACTCCAGCGGCGACTACTGGTGGCCCGATCCCACGAAGCCCGACGGGCTGCCCTACGTGCGTCGCGACGGCGAAACGAACCCCGACAACTTCGTCACCCATCGCGCCGCCCTCGGCCGGCTCCGCGACGCGGTGGCCGCGCTTGCCGCGGCCCGGCTCGTGACCGGCGACGACCGCTACGCGGCCAAGGCGGACGAACTGCTGCGGGTGTTCTTCCTCGATCCGGCCACGCGGATGAATCCCCACCTGGCCTACGCCCAGGGCGTGCCCGGCGTCTCGCCGGGACGGGCCGTGGGAATCATCGACGGCCTGCATCTGATCGAGGTGGCCCGGGCCGTCAAGCTGCTCGCCCAAGATCAGGCCCTGCCCCCGGCGACGACAGCCGGCGTGACCCGCTGGTTCGCCGACCTCTGCGACTGGATGGTGACGAGCGAGAACGGCCGCCAGGAGGCGGCAGCGAAGAACAACCACGCCGTCGCCTACTTTGTGCAGCTGGCCGCCTTCGCCGACCTCGTGGGCGACGAGGCGATCCTGGCGGAGTGCCGCCGGCAGGTCCGCGAGGTGTTTCTGCCCGAGCAGATGGCCGCGAACGGATCCTTCCCTCGGGAGCTCGCCCGCACCAAGCCCTACGGCTACTCGATCTTCCAGCTCGACCAGTTGGCGACCCTCTGCCAGATCCTCTCGACCGATCGCGACGATCTCTGGCGGTTCGAACTCGCGGACGGCCGCGGGATCCGCCGGGCGGTCAACTGGCTCCGGCCCGCCCTCGCCGACAAGACGGCCTGGCCGCTGCCCCCCGATGTCGAACACTGGGAGGGCTGGCCGGCCCGTCAGCCGCACCTCCTGTTCGCGGCCCTCGCCTATCAGGATCCCGAGAGCCTGAAACTCTGGCAAAGGCTCCCGGCCGACCCGAGCGACCCCGAGGTTCGCCGCAACATCCCGATCACCCAGCCGATCCTCTGGGTCGAGTCGTCTCCCTGACACCGATTCGGCTCGAATCCGTTGCCCCCCACCCCGCCGATCTCACTCCGATCTCAATAAAAGCCCTCGACGCGAGTCGGGGGACT